>JAFQBO010000088.1 GCA_017416665.1 Oscillospiraceae bacterium | reverse complement strand
TTTGCAAAATGATATTTGTAGGGTGCGGCGTCCTCGACGCACCATCAATTATCATATTTAATTCACGGGACGTCGTAGGCGCCGTCCCCTACATATAAACAATCATGCATTAAATTATAATAACGCTTAATGTACGCCCGAAAATGTCCGCCGGGGTCACCCGGTAAATATAAGTTTATTATATCATAAATTTTAGACAAATAAAAGTACTTTTTTTATAAAAAAATAAATTTCTCAAATTTTTATTTTCGGTAAAGAAATTTTTAATATGAAAAAAGGTGGATAATTTGCTGAAATAGGTTGTGCAGGAGTTTTGGTAAACTGGTAAAAATGACTATAAATTTATAACTTTGTCAGTGATTTGTCGAAATTGTACAAAATACACAAAAAAATGACGATTTCATTAGTTATAAGACTAATAGATTTTTTTTGTGAAATATGGTATAATTACATTTACGGACAATGTTATAATTTTAACAACGGTGCACATTGTTTTTTTGTGCATTTTAACAAAAACAAGGAGGTCCTAAAATGAGTAAAACTACAAACACAATTCCTTTTAAGGGTACTGCTGAACAGGAAGCAGAACTTTTAAAGGTAATTGCCGATGCAAAGGAAGACAAGGGTGCTCTTATGCCTGTACTTCAGAAGGCACAGGACATTTATGGCTATCTTCCAATCGAAGTTCAGACAATCATTTCAAATGAAATGAACATTCCGCTTGAAAAGGTTTACGGAGTTGTAACATTCTATTCACAGTTCTCACTTAACCCTAAGGGTAAGTACAAGATCTCAGTCTGTCTTGGTACAGCTTGCTACGTTAAGGGTGCAGGTGACATCTATGACAAGCTTCAGGAAAAGCTCGGTATCGCCGGCGGAGAATGTACTCCTGACGGAAAGTTCTCACTTGAAGCATGCCGTTGTATCGGTGCATGCGGTCTTGCTCCGGTTCTCACTGTAAACGAAGAAGTTTTCGGCCGTATTACAGCTGACGATGTAGATGACATTCTTGCAAAATTTGCAGACTAATCCAAAATAACAAAACCATTAGGAGGTCAATTTATGAAAACTCTTGACGAACTCAAGGTTATCAGAGACAAAATGCAGCGTGAAGTAGCTCTCAGAGTTCACGAAGACGCTGATTCAAAGTATGAAAAGCACGTTCTGGTTTGTGGTGGTACAGGTTGTACTTCTTCAAACTCAGAAGCTATTATAGCAAAGCTCAATGAAGAGCTTCAGTCAAAGGGTCTCGCAGATAAGGTACAGGTTGTTAGAACAGGCTGTTTCGGTCTCTGTGCTTTAGGTCCTATCATGATCGTTTATCCGGAAGGTACATTCTACTCAATGGTAGAAGTTGACAACATTCCTAGAATCGTTGAAGAACACCTTGCAAACGGTAATCCTGTTAAGGAACTCCTTTATGATGAAACAGTTCAGGGCGACGAAATCAAGGCTCTCGATGATACAGCATTCTACAAGAAGCAGAACAGAGTAGCACTCAGAAACTGTGGTGTTATCAATCCTGAATGTATTGATGAATACATAGGCAGAGACGGTTATGCTGCTCTCGGTAAGGTTGTTACTGAAATGTCACAGGATGAAGTAATCCAGACAATCCTTGACTCTGGTCTCAGAGGCAGAGGCGGCGGCGGTTTCCCTACAGGTATGAAGTGGAAGCTCGCTAAGAATCTCGTTCCTGATGCAGATATGAAGTATGTTTGCTGTAACGCCGACGAAGGTGACCCGGGTGCATTTATGGATCGTTCAGTTCTCGAAGGTGACCCACACGTTGTACTCGAAGCTATGGCTATCGCAGGTTATGCTATCGGTGCTAAGCAGGGTTACATCTATGTTCGTGC
>JAFQBO010000087.1 GCA_017416665.1 Oscillospiraceae bacterium | reverse complement strand
TGCGATAAGCTTTACTTTCTTTTTCTTTTTCAGAAGCTTTTGATTGCTGACAGCCTTGTTCATTGCCTTTTTGATACGTTCATATCTTTGCTGACGTTTTTTTAATGACTCTACGGTCTGTTCATCCGGTTCGATAATAATTTCACCGTTGAAACCGTCAAGGGAGGCAAATTTACCGTCCATACTGTCATCGAATTCGGGAATATTTATAAGCGATGGGATTTCAAGACGTCTTGCAAGAAATGACGCATGTGATTTTTTCATACCGTCTACAACGGCGAGTGCATTGACAGAGGCAATACTGAGTCCTATAACCTGACTCGGAATGAAAAAGTTTGATATAATAAGTGCATTTTTGATTTTTGGAACTTCAATAAAGCGGTGTCCGGTGGTAAGATATTTGATAAGATGTGAAGAAATGTCAATGATGTCAGCAGATTTGGAACGCATCATTTCGTTATCCATACCCATAAAGAAGTTAATGAATTTATTTGCAGCACATGTTACGGCATATTCAGCGTTGCAGTTGTTTTCCTTTATTGTCCTTATGGCAGTTTTGACATAATCACTGTCATGGAGCATCATCTGCTGTATACTGAAAATCTTTGCATCTGTTTCACCTGCAATATGTATGGTTCTCTCATATAACGTCTGGAGAAGATTAAGCGTGTCAGCACATGCTTTATTGAAACGCTTTATCTCATCTGACGGATTACAGCCTGTGAGCATTTTTGTTTCGGGAAGTCTTACATCCTGAAAATGAATATTTCCGAACGCAATGCCTTTGCTTATACTGGTTCCTTTAATAATTTTCATTTAAAATTGCCTTTCTATACAATAACGGCTTGTTCTTTAATGTTTTAATAAATATAACTTTCCTTACTTCTATTGTATACTATTTTATGACAAATTTCAATCAATTTCACAGGTTTCAGATATATATTTTTATTTTAACATAAATCACGGCTGTAGTGAAAAAAATCATAGCTTTTCGAAAAATTTTCCTTACAATAACCAATCGTGCGTTTAATTGCCTTAAGCATAAATTATGCCCGAAAACGTCCTGTCGGGACACCGACAAATATAAATTTAAAGAGCGACCAATGGTCGCTCTCAGTTTATCGAAAACGTTTATATTTACAAAATTAAAAGTTTGTGGGGTTAGGGATAGCTCTAAGTGAGCCGTACTATTTTGAGTACGGCTAATCATTTTTATATTTATCAATCTCCATTAAAATACGGTAAAGGGCTTCTTGTTCCTTTATATTTTTGGATGATAAAAACTCATAACATTCAAGTGGTATATTATTTTTACGAGCATCTGTATTGCAGTCTATTTTTTCAAAAAGCTCTGAAAGGGAAATATTTAATGCGGAAGTTATTTTTTCAATACTTTCAATAGTTGTGTTTTTCTCCCCACGTTCTATTTGTCCGATATATGTCGGATGGCATCCTGACATTTCCGCCAGCTTTTCCTGACTCAGTTCCTGTTGTTGTCTGTAATTTCTTATTCGTTGTCCGATCAGTTTTTTTATTGAACTCATATATTCACCACCCTATTATATAGTTTATAAGTATTTTAAATATTTTTCTATATACTATTGATATTATTTCTAAAATATGGTATGCTATAAATATTGGTACACAATAAATTGTAGTTATAGTATAAGAAAGGGATGATTTTATTATGAATAAAGAAATAAATAAAACATGTTGTTTTACAGGTCACAGAAAAATTTCTTCCGAAAAATATCAGCAGATTTTTAATAAAACGTTGCAAGTGACAGAAGGGCTGATTAAAAAAGGTTTTTTATATTTTTTAACAGGAGGTGCATTAGGTTTTGATACAATCGCTGCACTTGTGGTCTTAAAATTAAAAGAATATTATCCACATGTAAAATTATTTTTAATTTTGCCATGTACATCACAAACAAATGGATGGTCTGAGAAAAATATTGCTATATATGAAAAAATAAAATTATCAGCAGATGGATTTATTTACACATCAGAAAATTATACAAGAGGTTGTATGCAAAAAAGAAATCGTTATCTCGTTGATAACAGTTCATTTTGTATATGTTATCTTACTGAAAATAGAGGTGGGACTTTTTATACAAGAGAATATGCCAAAAATAAGAATATAGAAATTTTGAATATATCATCTGATTTATGCTAACATAAAAAGCCGCACTCTTTTGAGTACGGCTCAGACTGTAGAAAAACCTAAAATTAAAATTTCGTGCCGATTAAATCGGCAGGCAAACATAAATACGTCCAAAGTAAGGGGACGCTTTCTCTTGTAAAGCGTCCCCTCTTGAAAAACAGCCCACGGGCTGTTTTTCAATTCACCCCTTGTAAATGCGCCTCCGATGGGGTATTTCGCC
>JAFQBO010000086.1 GCA_017416665.1 Oscillospiraceae bacterium | reverse complement strand
TTCCGATGATACGCCCTTTGTCAAGGTCAAGACAGTATGTCCGTGACGGCTTTTCTGCTTCTTCCTCTATATCAGATAAAGGAATTTCAATATCTACAGCCATTTAATCACCGCCTGTCAAGAACATAGTATTTTTTTCCGTTGTTTACAACAAGCAGATGGACGTGTTCGCCGATTTTCAAATCAGAAAGACGTCCGGGAACAGTCGGTCTGACAATAAGCTTGTCATCGTTCAACGCCTGTACTCTGAGAGGATTTTCCGAAATTACAGTACCGATTATAAGGTCAGTTCCGGACTGTGCCAATTTCTGAAACATTCCTTTTAAACTGTCAGCTTTATTCATGAAATCCCTCCTTTATTCGTTTATGGAATTCAGTTTCAGAGTCATAGTATAACTTTTTCCGGTAAAAGTGTGTGTATCTTCGTCAACGTAAAATGTACGTCTGATGCCGAGAGGTTTTATCGAAGAAAAAACGCAGCTGCCCGAAATAATATCGGGAATTCCAACTGCCTCCACATCAAGACTTATCTCCGGAGTACTGATTTCCGTTAAGGTTTCGTTGATTTGCTGAGTAAGCTTTGCCTGTGAGAGATCATCGTCTTTTTTTTCAATTTCCTGAAAAATGCCGATTTTCTTTTCAAGAGCTTCATTCTTTTTTACAGCATAAACCGTGTCTTCGTCCGTATAAATTTTAAGACGTGTTTTTATATCCTCAATGCTTTTCTTATAGGTATACGAAATAATGTTGTTACCTGTTTCAAGAACCCACTGAACAGGATTGTCCACACGGCGGACAAGCCTGAGAATGCCTTTTTCCGAATGTATAAAATACCTTGTACCGGTTGCCCTGAAATCCTGTGACATAGCGTCCTGGAGAACATCCCATGCAGTGGTTTTTGACTTTGTAAGTTCGGGGATTTTGTAGGTTGTATCTGCGACATCGGAATATTTCAGCTCAAAACGTCCGCACACATCAATAAAAATATCGTGTACGGTTTTGTTTTCGTACACGAAAGTATCTTTATTGTTTGCAAGATAAATGCCGTTATCGTAAGCAGTTATCGGCATTTTCAGGCTTTCAGACTGTTGCTGTGACATGATTATCCCACGAAACAGCTCTTTTTTTCGGTAGAAAAATACGATGTAATTTCCTTCCGTGACATCAATGGGAGCCGGTTTACAACCGCTTTTATAGGTGTCAATAAGCGTAACATTCAGCGAGCGTGCCGAACTTCCCTTTCTGCCTTTCCATGTGATTTTTTCCGCAAGGGCAGAAATATCGAACGCCTTGTTATCTTTGTACAGAATAAGTTTTATGTCCGTCATTTTCTGCTCCTTCCAAAAAATTAAACAAATGCATTTGCATTATTTTTGTTTGTGAACGTATCCTTAATTTCAAAATCATCAAAAGTGAAGCCGATGTCTTCGTCCATAATGTCCGATTCAACATCAAGCTTTGCAAGGATAAGACTGTCAAGAATACAGTTTTTCGCCCAGACTTCCTGACTGCCCACGACCATTGCAGACTGCGGGTCAAGGTTAATAATCTGAACATCAAACATAGGTAAAACACCTGTTTTGTTGTACTGGTCAGCCATCATACGCAAACCGCTTGAATTGTATTTGAATGTTGCTGAACCCGTACCCTTCCAGCCTGTCTGTCTGTGGAGCTTGTTTCTGCGTCCGAGTGCATTGAATTCAGTCTTTTCAAATTCAATTTTCAGCTCTATTTTTGAAACCTGGGCAAAATCCTTTCTGCAGGCAGTACCATCAGCGTCCTTGTAGTTAAGATAGCATTCGCCTTCTTTACCTGATACAACTGTATTATTCTGAATAGTAAGCATATTTTTTCCTCCTTTGGTTAGAGCGTGTTATGAGGGAAAACAGGCAACCTGTATATCCGGTTGCCAATCCCCGTAATTAATCATGAAACAGTAACTGTCATGTAAAGCTTTTCCATTGCACAAACAGGTGTTACGGCATCTGTAACGACAACGCTTGTTGCGTCCTCGCCCTGACTTACGGTAATATCCTTGCTTGTGAAGTCCTGAATTGCTCTGGCAGTCATAAGTGAATCGTGATGTGTCACAATATCATTCCAGAGTGCCGAACGTCCGGCAGAATCATTCGGCACAGTACCGAGATAATTGTCATTGAAAATAACGGCAATATCGTTCGCAATCTGGTCAATAACTCTGATAGTCTGATTTGATTTGAATACCTTTCCTTTTGTATCGGAAATGGTAACAAGAGAGTTGATGTCTGTAAGAACTCTCACACTGTTTCCGACTCTGTGGAAAGTAAATTCGCCGTTTTCCTCGCAGGCTTCAACTGACCTGTATCAAGAGGTTTCTGCTGTTTTATTATCATTGTAACGAAAGTTACACTTTAATGTCAACTTTTCTCAGATAGTTGATTTTTTTTGATTATGTGCTATAATATAAAGTATATAACTACATCAGCTACATAAATAAAAGAGGTATATATGAGCAACAAATTTATATTTAAATTGGGCGAACTCTTTTGCGGTCCTGGTGGTATAGCTTATGGTGCTATGAATGCTAAAAGCGATGACGGAAAATTGACTATAGAACACGCTTGGGCTAACGATTATGACCCTGACACTTGCGAAACATATAAAAAAAACATTTGCCATAATGCACCTCATACTGTCTATTGTGGGGATGTTAGAGAATTGAATATAGATTCTCTGGGAGCAATAGATGCTTTCTGTTATGGATTTCCCTGTAATAGTTTCTCAAGCATCGGAGAGCATAAGGGGCTCGCTAACAAAACATTCGGACAACTTTATTCGTATGGTATAGAAGTATTAAAGAAGCACCAGCCACAATGGTTTTTAGCAGAAAATGTGTCTGGTATTCGTTCAGCTGGTTCGGATGATTTTCAAGTAATCTTATCTGATATGAAAGCTGCTGGATATCGACTTAATGTTAATTTATATAAAGCAGAACAGTACGGTATTCCTCAGACACGTCACAGGGTTATTATCGTTGGAATAAGAGAAGATTTACCTTATAAATATCACGTGCCTGACCCTATTTTATATTCAGAAAGTGATATTTCATCACGAACAGCACTTGCAAACATTCCTAAAACAGCCCCGAATAACGAAGTAAGAAAACTCACTAAAGATGTTGTAAGACGTCTTTCACTAATAAAACCCGGCGAGAATGTATGGCAAGCAGAAGAAAGACTTGGAAACGACTTTCCAGAAG
>JAFQBO010000085.1 GCA_017416665.1 Oscillospiraceae bacterium | reverse complement strand
CTGTTGTCATAAGTACCGTCAGGCTGTTCTTCAATTATTTTTTCTGCCATCTCAAAACCAAGATCTGCACGGGTTGCACCATTGCCGTCCAGATTATTAACCGCATTTGTTATAGCACCGTTTGCGCCTACATTGCTCTGTGTACAGTTTATAAATGCGTTTCTGTAATCAGGGTATCCGACTATTGTACGGCTGTAAACAGTTGTGTTTGAAACGTTTACTTCTGTTCTGTTATACCACTCACCGTAGTACCAGCCTTCAATAAACAAACCATCATAATAATAAATTTCTGTATAGCCGTTTTCTGAAGCTATATAATAATTTTCATTTTCATCAAGAGAATTACCATTTACTTCTACGTAGCTGTATTCAACATTATTCTCAATCTGGTTTTTTGACTTGCCGACTGTGAGAATTTCCGTATTTGAATCCGCTGAAGCAAAGCCTGCAATCGCTATACGGTATCTGTTATCACCTGCAACATTAAGTTCTGCTACTTCCTCTGCAAAAACTTGTACTGCATCTTTCATAATAGCCAGCTTTGACCTTGACTGGTTGTCTGACACTGCAATGCTGTCATCCATTGAGCCGGACTGGTCAAGCACCATAATAATATCAGTAGGTTTTCCTCCGCTTGAAGCACTTACTGTACCTTCAACATATGCTTCAAGTTTAATTCTCGCCGGCTGACCATTACCGGCGGGAATAAGTTCTTTTTGGAACACAACTGCATCATTTGTCGCAGCATTGGCAACCATAGACATAGGCATTAAAGCTGTAATCATTGCCATTACTAAAACTATCGCCAACAATTTTCGTGTCTTCATAAAATCATTCCTTTCCAGATATATTTTTGTTGTTATTTTCTAAATTGATCAGGTATTATTTATGTTGTATATCATACAACATAAATGGGTACCCCTTACACAAGCTATTTAATTTTTATTCATTCGATTCTTTGTTTCCATCGAGCCGCTTGATAAATTTTTCAAACAGTTCTTGCCCTGTTTTAGCATAATCAAGAGCAAGCACTTTTTCAATGACTTTTTTTCTTTCATCTTCTGACACCCTATAAAGCATCAAGAGCGAATCAAGAAAAAGGGAAATCTTTTTATCAAGGGTAAAGTTTCTGTCACAAACGGATTTTAATGCTGCAAGTTCAATACCGCTTGCTACTTCTTCAATATTCTTAAAATCATGTTCGTTCCAGTCAGGAAGTCTGTCGCAAAACAGTGTATAATTCTTTTCTGTTGCCCAAGCCTTTATAACTTCGTAGGTCTGCGGAAGGTTATATGCGGAAAAATATAAATCCCATGCACTTTGATTGTTTTCACACAGAGCAATCTGTGCAGTGATTTCCATAGCATAGGCAAACAGGTTATCACCATCTGTTTGATGCATATCTTCAAGCATCGTTGCGTGAAAGTCCATAAGTTCCTCAATAAGAACCTTCAACAATTCCTCTTTGGAATGAAAATAGTAGGTTATATTACCAACTTTAACTCCGGAATCCTGCTCAATCATTTTAAATGTTGTTTTGGTATAACCATTTTGAAGAAAAAGCTTCGTTGCTGCACGAATGACATTTATCTGTGCTTCAGTAAATGGATTTAGCCTGTCGTGCCGCTTAACAATACTATTTATCACTATTATCACCTCCAAACACGTCTAGTATTTATCCTAATTATAACATAGAAGCATCAAAAAGTCAACATTTTTTTAAAAAATATTATTATTTATAT
>JAFQBO010000084.1 GCA_017416665.1 Oscillospiraceae bacterium | reverse complement strand
TCTTGTTTAAAACTCAATCCAGATTTTACTCTGTTTGAAATTTACAAGGGTTTTGTATTAATAGCATTGTTCAATTTTCAAGATACCATTTTCGTTACTTCCAAGTTTTTGTTGTCAGCAACTTTTATATTATATCATATTCAAATCAGTTTGTCAAGTACTTTTTTGAAGTTTTTGAAAAACTTTTTTGAAGTTTTTGAAAAACTTTTTTGAATATCTTTTGTTGCTTTTCAGCAACTTTAATATTATATCACATCTTTTCGAAGTTGTCAAGTACTTTTTGAAAAGTTTTTTGATTTCTTCTTTTGACGTGTGTCGCTCTTAAGTTTTAGTTTAACAGCAACTTTAATATTATATCATACTTTCTTTCATTTGTCAAGCTCTTTTTTTCAGAAAACTTTCAAATTCTTTCTTCTCCCGAAGTACGTTTATTCGCTCCGTCTTCTTTATTTTAGCTCGCCCTCATCAGAAAGCTTTATTATTATATCATGACCAACCTCAAATGTCAACACCTTTTTGCAGTTTTGGAGATTTTTGCAGTTTTTTGAGATTTTATTGGCGGTTTATGGGCATTTTTGCCATATATAACCCATCAACTCACACTGTAAAAGAGTAAATCAACTTATTATAACAGTATTTTCTCTGCATTTTTTATTCTCTCCTGAGTAGGCGGATTTATGCTTTCAAGCTCATACGGAATATTGAGCGTTTCCCATTTAAATTTCCCAAGTGTATGATAAGGAAGTATTTCAACTTTTTCTACATTTTTCAATGTTCGGATAAATTCCGAAAGCTTTTGCAAATCTTCATCAAAATCCGAATATTCCGGGACTAAAACATGTCGTATCCATACAGGCTTGTTTATTTCAGAAAGATATTCTGCCATTCTGAGAATATTTTTGTTACCATGTCCTGTTATGAGTTTATGACGTTCTTCATTGATTTCCTTTATGTCAAGGAGTACAAGATCAGTGTATTGCATAAGCAGATCAAATTTTTCAAGAAAGCCTGCGTTCTCTGAAAAAACAACTCCTGAGGTATCAATAGCTGTATTTATTCCATTTTGTTTAGCAAGTTTCAGCAATTCGGTGACAAAATCAATCTGACTCAATGGTTCACCACCGCTGACAGTAATTCCGCCATCATTTTTCCAGTAAGCTTTGTAACGTATTGCTTTGGTAATTATTTCTTCAGCCGTCATTTCTGTACCACCGTGCATGTCCCAGGTGTCAGGATTATGGCAGTATTTACAACGCATTGGACAGCCCTGCATGAATACTACATATCTTACACCCGGACCATCTGCCGCTCCAAAACTTTCGACAGAATGTATTCTTCCTGTTTTATTCATTCGTACCTCCGATAAGTTAATAAATTCAGCGTTCAGAGAATATAGCTGAAATCTGTTAGGGATGGAGTTTGAGGGAGACCATTTTTCAAAAGGGTCTCCCTCAATAAGATTTAACTACATTGTTTCATGGCAGGTTCTTGAAATAACATCAAGCTGCTGTTCACGTGTAAGGTCGATAAACTTTACTGCATATCCGGAAACACGGATAGTAAAGTTTGCATATTCTTCCTTTTCAGGGTGTTCCATAGCATCAATCAGCTTTTCCTTGCCGAATACATTTACATTAAGGTGATGTGCACCCTGATTGAAATATCCGTCAAGTATATTTACAAGATTTGTTACCTGTTCAGGTTCGCTGTGACCCAATGCGTCAGGATTAAGTGTCTGTGTGTTTGAAATACCATCAAGAGCAAACTCATACGGAAGCTTTGCCACGGAATTGAGCGATGCAAGCAAACCGTTCTTTTCTGCACCGTATGACGGATTTGCTCCCGGTGCAAGCGGTTCACCGTCTTTTCTTCCGTCAGGAAGTGAAGCGGTAGCCTTGCCGTATACTACATTTGATGTAATTGTAAGAATAGATGTTGTTGCCTCAGACTGACGATATGTGTGGCACTGCTTAATCTTTCTGAGGAATGTCTTGAGAAGCCATACAGCGATTTCGTCTGCACGATCATCGTCATTACCGTAACGTGGGAAATCACCGGTTGTTTCAAAATCAACCACAAGTCCGTTTTCATCACGGATTGTTCTTACCTTTGCATACTTAATGGCACTGAGCGAGTCAACCACATGTGAAAATCCTGCAATACCGGTTGCAAAAGTACGTCTTACATTTGTATCAATAAGAGCCATTTCAGCAACTTCATAGTTATACTTGTCATGCATATAGTGAATGAGATTGAGTGTATGAACATAAACACTCGCAAGCCAGCTCATCATTTCATCGTATTTCTGCATCACTTCATCATAATCAAGATATTCTGAAGTAACAGGAACAAATTTCGGTCCTACCTGCTGACCTGTTTTCACTTCAATACCGCCGTTGATTGCGTAAAGGAGGCATTTTGCAAGATTTGCTCTTGCACCGAAAAACTGCATTTCCTTACCTGTTTCAGTAGCTGAAACACAGCAGCAGATTGCATAGTCATCGCCCCACTCTACTCTCATTACATCATCGTTTTCATACTGTATTGAGCTTGTTCTTACAGAAATTGCCGCAGCATATCTCTTGAAGTTTTCAGGGAGTTCTGATGAATATAATACTGTAAGATTCGGTTCCGGTGAAGGTCCCATGTTTTCGAGTGTACGGAGGAAACGGAAGTCATTTTTTGTAACCATATGCTTACCGTTCAGACCTTTACCTGCGATACTGAGTGTTGCCCATACAGGGTCACCCGAAAACAGTTCATTATATGAAGGG
>JAFQBO010000012.1 GCA_017416665.1 Oscillospiraceae bacterium | reverse complement strand
CAGTGGGCTGTTTTTCAAGAGGGGACGCTTTGCAAGAGAAAGCGTCCCCTTACTTTGGTCGTACTCAAGTTTGCCTGCCGATTTAATCGGCACGAAATTTTAATTTTAGGTTTTTCTACAGTCTGACGGGAGACTCTTTGTTCAGAGTCTCCCGATTTTTATTCTTTCTCAACAGTTCTTTTTCTGATATTTTCTTCTTTAAGAATTCGTCCGTCTTTAAGAAGTTTTTCAAGAACTTCACTGTTATTATGTTCAATAGCGTCCCTGTATTCGGAAAGATGCTTTATAAGCTCATCAATTTCAAAAACAAGGCATTCTTTATTTGCAAGGAAAAGGCTGGTCCACATGGATTCGTTAAGAGTGGCAATTCTTGTCATATCCTTAAAACTTCCCGCACTGAAACCGAGTTCCTTCTGCATTGTCGGACTTTTTACATACGCACTTGAAACAACGTGTGCAAGCTGT
The DNA here is from genome assembly GCA_017416665.1 of Oscillospiraceae bacterium. Taxonomy (GTDB): domain Bacteria; phylum Bacillota; class Clostridia; order Oscillospirales; family Ruminococcaceae; genus Porcipelethomonas. The sequence goes on along the minus strand of JAFQBO010000012.1, from coordinate 4,492 downwards.
GATGTATATGCAATAATGCTGTCATGATCAAAAGGTGTACTCTCCACAATTTTTCCGAAACCCATTTCCTTTGCAAGTGTTTCCACTGTAAGAAGGGCGTTTTTATTAGTATTTTCGACAGGAGTTACAATAAAGTTTGCACCGATAAACAGTGAACCATCAGAAAATTTAAAACCAAAATGTTCCTTACCTGCCATAGGATGCGTACCGACATAATGCACACCCATATTTTCGGCAAGATCTGTGAGGTTCACACTCATCTGTCCCTTGATGCCGCACACATCTGACAGAATCGCACCTTTTTTGAATTCACTCATATTTTCACGCATGAACTTGTATGCAGGTACAGGATGCAGACACGTAATAACAATATCAAAATTATGAAGATGTGATACAGATACACCGCCCTTTATACATCCGCACTTCTTTGCTGCCTCTATAACATCACTGTTATTGTCAAGCCCATATACTTCATGCTTTGTATAACTTGTAATAGCTTTACAGTATGATCCGCCGATAAGTCCCAATCCAACAACAAGAATTTTCATATTAAAGTGTCATTCCTTCTAAATCACAAAGTTTCTTTACATCGTTCATAACATCATCAAATGCCGCAGGAGTAAGTGACTGAGCACCGTCACAGAGTGCCTTTGAAGGCTGTGGGTGAACCTCTATCATAAGACCATCAGCACCTGCCGCAACAGCTGACTTGGCAAGCGGCTTAATAAGAGCAGACTTACCTGATGCATGGCTTGGATCGGCAATAACAGGAAGATGTGTCATAGTATGAAGTACAGGAATTGCAGAAACGTCAAATGTGTTTCTTGTAGCAGTTTCAAATGTTCTGATACCTCTTTCGCATAAAATAACATTTTCATTACCGCCTGACATAATGTATTCAGCACTCATAAGCCATTCTTCAATAGTGTTTGCAAGACCTCTCTTTAAAAGAATAGGCTTGTTGCATTTACCGATTTCAGCAAGCATTTCAAAGTTCTGCATGTTTCTTGCACCAATCTGGATAACGTCAACATCGTTGAAGAGATCAAGATGTTCAAGGCTCATAAGCTCTGTAACAATCGGAAGACCGGTTTCTTTTTTTGCAGTAAGCAGAAGTTCAAGACCCTTTGCTTTAAGACCTCTGAAAGCGTATGGTGAAGTTCTTGGCTTGAACGCACCGCCTCTGAGGAAGTTTGCACCGGATGCCTTTACAGCCTTTGCACATTCAACAATCTGTTCTTCGCTTTCGATCGAGCACGGACCTGCCATCACCGCAAAATTACCACCGCCAATTTTAACTCCGTTTACATCTATAACTGTATCTTCCGAATGGAATTTTCTGTTTACGAGCTTGTATGGTTCTGAAACTCGCTGAACCTTTTCAACCATTTCAAGAGCCTGAACGTCCTCAACATCAATTTTTGAAGTATCACCGATAAGACCGATAATTGTTGATTCCGTACCTGTACTGAGATGAGTTCTGAAACCCATGTCTTCAAATTTTTCTGTAAGATTTTTAATATCTGCCTCATTAGTGTTTTTACATACGATAATCATAATTCTTTTCTCCTTTTAAATAAATATTTTATGCTTTGTTCTAACAATTTAAAGCTTGTGTGCTTTAAACAGTATATCACTTTAAACCCTAAAAGTCAAGCGTTTTTTTAATAAAATAAAAAAATTATTATTTTCACTGCGAAAAATTGAAATTTCCATCGTCTAATATTATAGAAACGAAAAACAGCACTTTCTGACATTTTACAGTTTTTCTAAAAAAGTTTTTGATAAAATAAAAAATTATTATTTTTACTGCGAAAAATCAAAATATCCGTCGTCTAATATAATAGAAGCGAAAAAATACAAAGTCTCATAACCAGAATAAATGGTTATTATGGAATATCGCACCTGATACCACCTTCAAACTTACATCAGAACTGCTTGTTTCCTTTCTGTGCGATATTCCATTTAACATAAATCAATATATCTTAAATACTAATAAAAAGTAATGGCAAAGGAGAAATCAATGAAAAAGAAATTATTATCAGTTTTAACAGCTTTTTTAACAGCTCTGCCTGTCTTTTCGGCAGTTGGCTTTACAGCCATGGCAGAAGAAGCAACATATCCGGAAACATTTTCGGAATACACTCAGCTTAAAGAGGACTATCCCGAAATGTACCGAATTGACGAAGACAGCATTTATTTCATAAATCAGAATACCTCCAACGCATCAATGAGCCTTATTGTAAGCAGTAACCAAAATTCAGATGTTACCCATAATACATATGGCTGTATTTTCACACCTGACACGGACGGCAGATATGTCGTAACAGCCGAAGAATTTCGTGAAGAAATTGTTGGTGTGGGTTCAACCGGACATTTTCACTATTTCTATCCTGTTACAGTAAATTATGTAGTTGATGTTGAAAACGGAGAATTTACAGTTGAAAACAAAGGAACTGTAAACTGGTATTCGGAAAGTCAGATTTCGGAAGAAATTGAAGAAGCAGAAAAGATTACAGCAGAATCAGGAGAAGTATATTCTCCGATGTGCAGTGATGTCTTGGCAGATGGTGCAGAAGATATAATTGATGAAAATTATTTTTCCTTTGTAAACGGACAGCTTCCCTGTGATGAAAACGGTTTCAACAGCTACATAACAAATGTTTACAATGAATACTCAACAAAATCATATTTCTGCGTAAATACTTTCTGGTCGGATATTATTCCGGTTGAACCGAGAGTAAGAACGTTGAATTCTGACATTGTACTCAACATGACTGAATTTATTACATGTTCATATCTTGATGGTAATTATGAACTGGGTACAGACGATATAATGCAGTTATTCCGTGTCGAAGCTCCCGAAGACGGCAATATTACAATTATTTCCGACAAGGGTCTGCATAATCTGACAGTAAAGAATAGTATATTCCATAATGCTGAAGAAGTACAGCTTTCAACAATAAAAGGTGATATTAACAACGATGGTGAACTTGCATTTGCGGATATAATCGGACTTCATAAATATCTTACGGGCACAGGCGATATAACATGTGTAAGCAATGCAGATTTGAACGGAGATGGAAAAATCAATGTTTTCGACATTTGTATTATGAAAAGAATACTGCTTGACAAAAAGCCTGTACTTACAACCGATACAACATTTATTGGTGCAACATACATTCAGCCAACAGTAACTTTTACACTTGATGCAAATAATTACTGGTTGCCTGCATCCTGTGACGCACTTCCAACGGCAACACTTTACAACGCCGATACAAATGAGCCTGTTGCCCAGATGGAACATCAGGGCGACAATATCTGGACATGTACTGTTGAGATAGACAACTCAGACCCATACAGTATATACAGATATAATTATTATGCTCTTGTAAACGGTAAGGACGGCAGCAGCGGATACAATATGAAATCCAATACTGTATATGTTGATATTCTTATACCCATACCAATAGCAGAAACAGATTATTAAAATCTTTATTTTTGTTATTACACATGGTATAATTATATATGTCAAACAATAAAAACGAAAGGTTAAGGTGATGTTTTATGAAAAAACTTATCAGTACACTTCTTGCGATATCGTGTACAGCAAGCCTTTGCTTCAGCACGGCATATGCAACCGAAACAACAAAAGATACACTTCTTTACGGTGACTATCTCAGCTATCAGACTGTAGACGAAAATTCAGACGGCACGGCTGATTTTGTCAGAATTACAAGTTGTGATATTTCGGCAACTGATGTTGAAATTCCTGCTGAAATTGATGGTCTGCCTGTAACAGAAATTGGAGACAGAGCGTTTTGCAACTGTTTTAATATTACAGAACTTGTAATTCCTGACAGTGTAAACAAAATAGGTGAATTTACATTCTGTTGTTGTGAAAATTTAACAAATGTAAATATCCCATACGGCATAACAGAAATTGAGGATTTTGCTTTCAGCGATTGTTACAATCTTGAAGAAATCACAATTCCTGATAGTGTAACAAGAATCGGTGACAGTGCATTCTCAAACTGTACAAGTATTACAGAACTTGTAATTCCTGACAGTGTTACAGAAATGGAACAGCTTGCATTTTATGGATGCTCAAAGCTTACAGATGTAACAATTTCAAAAAATCTCACATCACTTGAACAGCAGACATTTTCATTTTGTTCGTCACTCAAATCAATTCATATTCCTGACAGCGTTACAAAGCTTGGAGCATGTTTATTCTGGGAAAGTCCGATTGAAGAAGTAAATGTTCATGAAGGAATAACTGTATTTGAAAGAGACGTATTCAGAGCAACTCCTTGGCTTGAAGCAAAACTGGCAGAGAATCCTATGCTTATAATAAATGATATTCTTGTCGAAGCAAAAACCTGTGAGGGCGACGTTGTTGTTCCGGACGGTGTTAAAACTATTGCAGAATCAGCTTTTGCAGGCTCTGACATAACTGGTATTTTCATTTCAGACAGTGTTACAACTATTG
>JAFQBO010000083.1 GCA_017416665.1 Oscillospiraceae bacterium | reverse complement strand
CACCAATACCTGCCATTACGCACATACCCTGCGGTTCGATAAAGATTTTACCTTCTTCACACTCTTCGCTTCCGACTTTGTTGCCGAAGTAGTCATATGCACGCAGGAACCATGCGCCGTCATAACCGGCAGTGATTGTTGCCTGATACATTTTATCAATTTCTTCCTGAGCCTTTTTAGCCTCGTCAGCTTTGCCGAGCTTGTCAAGTAATCTCACATAATCACGTCCGACATATATAAACAAGCCTGCGATAAAGATAGATTCAGCCGTTCTGCCTTCTTTATTTGAGCATGTCTGGAACGGTTCTGAAGGTTCGGTTGAGAAACAGTTCAGGTTCAGACAGTCATTCCAGTCAGCACGACCGATAAGGGGTAGACCGTGAGGACCGAGATTGTTTACTGTGTAATAGAATGAAGCATTAAGATGCTCAAGTAATGTGCCTTTTTCGGTTTCAGAACAGTCATATGAAACCATTTCATCAAGAATTGAGTAATCACCTGTTTCTTTAAGGTAAGCACTTACGCCTGAAATCAGCCATAACGGGTCGTCATTAAAACCGCCGCCGATTTCGTTGTTACCCTTTTTGGTAAGCGGTTGATACTGATGATATGCGCTTCCGTCCTTGAACTGTGTTGCGGCAATATCGAGAATTCTCTCTCTAGCTCTTTTGGGAATTTGATGAACAAAACCAAGTAAATCCTGGTTAGAATCTCTAAATCCCATACCTCTGCCGATACCTGATTCAAAGTATGATGTACTTCTTGACATATTGAATGTAACCATACACTGATACTGATTCCAGATATTAACCATTCTGTTGAGCTTGTCATCATCTGACTCAACATGATATACCGATAATAAATCGTTCCAGTATTTTTTGTTTGCTTCAAAAGCCTTGTCAACTGCTTCTGTAGTCGACAGCGCATCAATCATTTCGTGAGCCTTGTCTTTGTTAATAACGTTCAGTGAATCCCATTTTTTATCATCGTCATTTTCGACATAACCGAGAATGAATACAAAATCCTTTTCTTCACCTGCTTCAAGGGTAATATCAAGACAGTGTGAAGCAATCGGTGCCCAACCGCTTGCAACTGAGTTTGCGCTCTTACCATCAAGTACGCACTGTGGGTTATCAAAACCGTTGTACATACCGATAAAAGTATCTCTGTCGGTGTCAAAACCGCAAATAGGAGCATTTACCGAATAAAAGGCATAGTGGTTTCTTCTTTCTCTGTATTCAGTCTTGTGATAAATTGTTGAGCCTTCAATTTCCATTTCAGCAAGACTGAAGTTTCTCTGGAAGTTTGTAGAGTCATCCTGTGCATTCCATAAGCAGAATTCCACGAATGAGAACAGCTTGAAGTTTTTCTTTTCACTGCTGTTGTTCTTTACCGTAATTTTATTTACTTCACCATTGTAATTAAGCGGTACAAAAGCTGTCTGAGATACACGCAGACCACCTCTCTCGCCGGTGATAATGCTGTAGCCCAGACCGTGACGGCACTCGTAAAAATCGAGCTCCTTTTTCATGGGTGACCATGAGTGTGACCAACAATCACCGTTATCGTTTATGTAGAAATATCTTCCGCCCATGTCAAGTGGTACGTTGTTGTATCTGTAACGTGTGATACGGCGAAGTCTTGCGTCCTT
>JAFQBO010000082.1 GCA_017416665.1 Oscillospiraceae bacterium | reverse complement strand
GGTAAGTTCCTGTGTTTTTTTGTTAAATGCAGAATATGATTTTAAAAAAGTATATGGTTTATAATTATAACTTGCATCTGCTGATGGACCATCTGAATTATTCGGATAAATAATTTTTGCTGTATTTTTTGTAACTTCATCTGCTGTAGGACTTACAGTTGCATCTGATGTATATGTTACTTTAAGTGCTGTTTGATTAAGATTTTCAGCAAATTTTATCGTTCCGTTTGCTGTATCAACAGTATAATCTGTTCCTGCAACAAGAACTTTTTCACCATCAAGAACTTTAATTGCTGAAGCAGTTTTAAATGCTTCATCACTGACTGAGAAATTACCAAGTGGAATTTTATAGTTTGTAGCTACATCAATAGTCCAATGGAGCTTATTTTCTATTTTACCTTCTGTTTTGTAATCCGGCACTGCACTTTTTGAGATTTTTCCGGCAATATTTCCAACATATCCATTTCCTGTTGCCGAATATTTATCATCGCCCTTTGCAAGCTGTGCTTTATTTTCAACATTATAATTTCCTGATGCAACAAATATTTTTTCCAGTGCCGGAGTATTATAAGTTATTTTAATCGGATAGTTTGCTTTAGTATAATCAGGCTGATTCATTTTAAAACCGGTGATTTTATTTTCAGCATTTTTTTCAATAACAAATGAATCCGCAGGTTCAAATACAACAGAACCATCAATTATATGCTCAAGCATACTATCAGTGAGAACATACTCATATAAATTCAGACTGATTGTAGGGTTATTTACTGTAATAGTCCATTTGAATTTCGGATTTCCGTCATTATTATCAATAATCTGACCGCTCTTTTCCAGATAAGGCTTAAGATCGTAAAAGGTAATATTTTCCGGAAAAGTTTCATTTGCACCAAGATGTATAATTCTGTCACCCAGATCATCTGTTTCATCTCGGCTTACTATAGCATTGAATTTAAGACTGCAATTAAATTCATTTGCATTTTCATTTATAATAGTTTGGTTATGATAATTATCTATAATGCGGAAAAGTATATAGCTCGTACCGGTAGTCTCATCATTTACAAAAGCATAATATGTAGACTCATCAAGACCGTCATATGTTTTAAAATCATCTTTACCACATTGACTTTTTTCAAATCTTACTGCTTCCGGAAGTGGATAATAAAGATATTCTGTTCCGGCTTTGATCTGAGCAAGTTCATCTCCTACAATTTTAAATGAAATCTGAAACTGGACATGATTGTCATTTTTCGGTGAACTTTGCTGATTCAGAACAGTTGTAAGATTTTTATTGTTATCAGTATAAAGGTTATCTGAAACATCTATATATGTGTACAGATCTTTTGATAATTCACCTTCTTCAAACCACTCATTTCCACCGACATTCTGCTGTGCTACATCCGTTGCGTCTGTTGCATCAGTAGCTTCAGTAGTAGCCTGTTCATCTTCCATAATCTGTATATCATTATTATAGTATGTAGAGAGAATATTGGTCTGAACGGCTTCGTAACAATCCTGAGAATGTTCATGTTCTTCTTTCTGACAGACAAGCTCATAGCACTCCTGAGAATGTTCATGCGGTGTACATTCCTGTGGCTGACATTCTTCGTTACAGATATGTTCAGCAGTACATTCAGGTATCTGACAGTTTTCATCGCAGATATGTACAAGAGTACAGCCGTTTGGATCACATGTTTCATCACACACATGTGTAAGCGGACATTCAGCAGGCAGGCAATTTTCATCACATACATGTTCTATAGTACATTCCTGTGGCTGACAGCTTTCATCACAGATATGTTCAGGGATAGTGCATATAAGCTGAGTACATTCCTCGTCGTGGACATGTGCTTCATACGCACAGACAAGCTGACCTGTCATACTGTCTGCGGGCTTTGTAAGAAGTATACTTACAAGAAACAATACCAGAACAGCCAGAGTAGTTGTAATCATAACACTGGTTCTGCTTCTGTTTCTGTTCAATGCAAATTTTTCAAGCGTTGACTGCAGATTTCTCATAGATTGTTCCTCCTTTCAGATAATTTATGCCGTGGGAACAAATTAAAGAGTACCGAATTTATTGAAAGGCCATATTCTGAATATAACCTTTCCAATGATGTACTCATCAGCGATACATCCCACAGAAGAGGTTCGACTGTCAATCGAAGTCAGTCGGTGGTCACCCATAACAAAAATACGGTTATCGGGCACCTGATATGGAAGCTCGATGTCACACGTACCAAGTGCTTTTTCGTTTATATACGGCTCATCGAGAATTTTTGCGTTTTTGAAAACTGTTCCGTCGTCGGTAATATCAATGACATCACCCGAGGAAGCAATTACTCTTTTCAGTAATATTTTGTTATTATAATAGAATGCCACAATGTCGCCGCTT
>JAFQBO010000081.1 GCA_017416665.1 Oscillospiraceae bacterium | reverse complement strand
CCTCGACGGTATTTCTCATGTCACCGAACTTTTCGTTTGTCACCCAAGGACCGCCGTTGAAGGCAGCACCGGGAACAAAACCTCTGTTTATCTGCCAGCCGTCGTCGAGAATCATATAAGGCTTATTTTTTGTGCCTGACGTCATTTCCATGAGCTGTTTAGTTTCAACCTGAATGGTTTCTCTTGAAATATGTCCGTATGCCCAGTACCAGTTATTGACACCGAACACGGGGGTTTTGGGCATAACAGGGTTATCGCACATCATTTTTGTGAACTTCTGTGCCGCTTTATATGTGCTTTCACCCTCTGCCGAGAAGTACTCAACCACTTCACAAGCAACAATCGGTTCTTTAAGGTCAGTACCTCTGCTGCCGTTCTGAAGATTTAAGAAAAGCGTCACCCCGTGGGTATCAGCCATCCAGAATGCAAGGCAGTCGGCACCCGTCTTAACGCCGTAAAAAGCTGCTCTGTTATCACCGATAAGGCAAGTATACCAAGGCATAACCCTATTGGGTATCAAAGACTTCCATTCATGCTGGATTCTGCCGCCGTTGCATGAGCGTTCCCACTGGTCACCCATAGCCTTATCAACAAAGTAATGGTCGCCGTTAAAACGGAGTTTCAAAAATTTCACAGGCGAACCGCTGGGGTAAACAACCACCTTTGCGGACTTTTCTTCAATTATATATTCATATTTAACAGGCGATTCGCACCAGTTTTCCCGTTCTTCAAACCTGAAGGGGCTATCATCCGTAGCACCGAGAACTCTGTCGGGTGTCCTTAGTACAGATAAAAACTCTTTTGACATTTTGTTACCTCCGCAACGCATATTATATATTGTAACCTTTTTATTATGATACCATATTATCATCAATACCGTCAACAGTAAATGTGTTTATGTAACCATGTTTTTATCCGTATTAAAAATCAACAACAGATTTTTTTGTTTTTCTATTGACAAATACATTTTATGGTGTTATAATGTTATCACTTTAGCAAAGTAAATTACTAAAATCAAAGGAGACTTTAATCATGAAAAAGTTTTTAGCACTTATCCTCGCAGCACTTATGTGCATTACAGTATTTGTTGCATGTGACGCAGAAAAAAAAGGTGAAGAAAAACCCAAGGTATCAGTTGAACTCAAAGCTGATGAAGAAGTTCTCAAGAACGCTGACGGCGACCTTAAGTACATTCTTGACAAAGGCGAGCTCGTTGTAGGTATCACAGATTTCGCTCCAATGGACTATGAAGATGAAAACGGTAACTGGATTGGCTTTGATGCTGACATGGCAAAGGTTTTTGCTTCCTATCTCGGAGTTGACGTTAAGTTCCAGGTAATCGACTGGAAAAACAAAGCATTTGAATTAAGCAGCAATAACATTGACGTTGTTTGGAACGGTATGACTCTCACAGACGAAGTTCTCTCATTGATGAACTGTTCCAACGCTTACTGCAACAACGCTCAGGTAGTAATCGTTAAGAAAGAAAATGCAAATGTCGAAGACATTTCCGGTTTCACTTTTGCTGTTGAAAACGGTTCTGCAGGTATGCAGGCAGCCGAAGCTGAAGGCTTCAATTATCAGCCCGTTGATGACCAGGCAAAAGCTCTTCTCGAAGTTAAGTCCGGTACAGCAGATGCTGCTATTATCGACTCTCTCATGGCAGGTGCTATGGTAGGTGAAGGCACAAGCTTTGAAGATCTTATATGGACAGTTGCTCTTACTGAAGAAAAGTATGGTGTAGGTTTCAGACAGGAATCCAACGTAACAGAGCTTTTCAACACATTCCTCAAGGAAGCATACGATGCAGGCGTAGTTACAGAAATCGCAGAAACATACGGTGTACAAGCAGCAATCGTTGCTCAGTAAATACAAGAGATTACCAGACATTATTTAAATCAAAAAAATCAGAGGACATACATTGCCCTCTGATTTTGCTGTACTAATAGAAAGAGTTTTATATGAAAAACAAAAGACTAATCGTGTTTTGCTTAATATCATTCCTCATGTTTTTTTCTGTCAATGTTTTCGCAAACACTGCAGAAGAAGCACTGCCTGAAAATGAACTGCTCGAAACACAAGAAGAAACAAACACAAGCCGCGAACAGTCAGAAAAATACAAGTCTGCCGACGATTATGTGATAGTATCAAGTGCATATAACAACACACAATCCAAAGGTGCTTTACATATGGTAAAAACCGTGCTCGGTGCATTGAATGACGGATTTGTTGCGACCATAAAATTGTTCGCAATAACACTGATAGGTGCACTCCCTTTGGGATTATTGATTTCGTTCTGCTCGATGAGTAAATTTCTGCCGTTAAAGTATCTGACAAAATTTCTGGTTTGGGTAATCAGAGGAACCCCCTTGATGCTTCAGCTTTTGCTCATATTCTATTTCCCCGGAATTCTAATGAACGGTCACAGCCCTTGGGGCGGAGATCAAGAAGGTCGTTTTTTGGCTGCTGCAATTTCTTTCATAATCAATTACGCCTTCTATTTTTCTGAAATCTTCAGAGGAGGAATAGAGAGTATTCCTCATGGGCAAATCGAAGCCGGTCAAGTACTCGGAATGACAAAGACACAGATTTTCTTTAAAATAACCTTACTTCAGGTTGTGAAAAGAATCGTTCCTCCCATATCAAACGAAATAATAACGCTGGTTAAAGATACCTCACTTGCCAGAACAATTGCCTATATTGAAATCATTCATATGGGAGAATCTTTCATGACAGGAACAAGGGGATATCACGGTTTAATCTGGCCCCTCTTCTTTACAGGTGTTTATTACCTTGCTTTCAACGGTATACTTACGCTTCTCTGTGGTTACATAGAAAAGAAGCTCAGTTACTTTAAATCATAAGAGAAAGGAGATATATCATGTCAGTACTTACGGTTAAAGACATAAAAAAGCATTTTGGAAAAGTAGATGTATTAAAAGGTATATCCTTCTCTCTCGAAAAGGGTGAGGTTCTTTCAATTATCGGCTCTTCAGGAAGCGGAAAAACAACACTTCTTCGTTGTCTCAACTTCCTTGAAACACCCGATGAGGGTTCAATTACTGTTGGACAAAAGTGCATTTTTGATGCAGGTGCTTATGTAAAAATGAGCGATGCACAAATAAGAGAAAACAGACTTCATTTCGGTCTTGTTTTCCAGTCATTCAATCTTTTTCCACAGTATACGGTTCTCAAAAACTTAACTCTTGCAAGAGAACTTATGGAAAAAAAGAAACCTGACGGTCTTTCAAAGCAGGAAATCACAAATGAAGCACTTGAACTTCTTGAAAGAGTCGGACTTTCCGATAAGAAGGACGCATATCCTTGTCAGCTATCGGGCGGTCAGCAGCAAAGAGTTGCCATTGCCAGAGCCCTTTCAATGAAGCCGGAAATTCTCTGTTTTGACGAACCCACATCGGCACTCGATCCTGAACTCACAGGCGAAGTATTAAAGGTAATCAAGGAACTAAAAGACACAAACACAACCATGATTATCGTAACCCACGAAATGGGATTTGCAAAGAGTGTTTCCGACAAGGTAATCTTCATGGCAGACGGTGTTATTGAAGAAATGGGAACACCCGAAGAAGTATTCGACAATCCCAAGAGTCAGAAAACACAGAATTTTCTCGCAAAATCATTTGAAAACATATAATAAAAAACGACGGCTTATATACCGTCGTTCTTTTTATTTTTTCGCAAGGTACTTTCTCATATCAAGTGCACAAGCAAAGAGTATTATCAGACCCTTAATTGCATAAAGCATATTTGCCGAAACAGACAAGAAATTGAGTCCCACAAAAATAATCTGCAAAAGGAGTACACCTATCACTAT
>JAFQBO010000080.1 GCA_017416665.1 Oscillospiraceae bacterium | reverse complement strand
CCTTTTCACCAAATGCCGAATAAACCTTTTCATTCGCCGAGTGATTGAGTGTTGAATAGATAGCCGCTTTACCATTTTTATTGTCAATACCAGCTGTAAAGCTGTAATTACTGAGCTTTTCAAGATTTTTATTAACAAGTGTATTTGACATCTGTCCGCTTGTATCACCGATAAGGTTTCCGACATCCTTAAAGTGCCCCTCAGGATAATCACCCTCCTGAGCATTGTCATCAAAAAGAATATCACCATTGCAGTCATAAACATAACCGAGTTTTACCGTCGAAGAATGACTTGCATAAAATGCCGCCTCAGACATAAGCTTATACACAAGTATACCCATACCAATAAGAAAAACGGAAATTATAGCTGTAATTACCCTGCTTCCTCTTTTAAGACTTTTCATCGTACTGCCCTCCTTGTCTGAGGATTCTGACGTGTTGCAGGACGTGGCGGAACGTAGTAGACCATCGACTGCCCTGCTTTAAGGAATCCTGCCAGAAGTCCGCACGCAAGCATTGAACTTCCTCCGTTTGAAATAAAAGGAAGTGTAACACCCGTAAACGGAATAAGATTACACGAACCAAATACATTAAGTGCCATCTGTACAATAAACACTGCCGCTGTCCCTACAGTAAGAGTTGTATGAAAATATGAACGTGGAGTATTTATAATTGCCGTAATTATAAGGAGAAGTATAAGGAATACTGCGAGAAATGCCGCAAGCAGCCCCCATTCCTCACTGATTGTAGAGAAGATAATGTCTGTATCAGCCGCAGGAACTTTGTAAAGCCGTCCGTTACCCGGACCTTTACCGAACCAGCCGCCCTCAGCAATCGCAATGAGAGCCTGACACTGCTGCCATCCGTCACCATGCTGATCTGCCCATATATCTACATGAAGACGAGCCTGAACATAAGGCGGTGCAAGCTTGAACGCAACACCTGCGATAACCGCCACACCTGCACATATTCCTCCGATAAGCTTTTTTGAAAGCTTTGCCTTCGGGTAGCAGATACGCATAAGAAGTCCGCATCCTGCAACAGATGCAAAAGTCGGGAGACTTCCCAAATCCCTGCACCACCACTGAAGAAGTACAATAATACCTGTAAGACCAATCAGAATCCAGTTATCATATACAACATTAAAGCAAAGAATCTTATGCTTATTGTTAAGGGCAATAAGTGAAGTTGAAAAAACAAGCACAAAGAAAGGCTTGATGAACTCTGACGGCTGAATAGTGATGAATCCCAAATCAATCCACATACTTCTGCTTCCTGTGAGCAGGAGAATAGACAGAATAAGCACACCTATAATGCCGTAAAACACATATTTGTACTTTTCAATTTTTCTGTAATCACGCACAAGATAAGCCGAAACGTTACATAGTACAAGTACAAGAATTGAAAAAATGTAATGCTTTCCCGCAAAACCTACTTTTCCGAAACATGACTGAAAAATAACGCTTATATTAAGTACTGTTACAAGAAGAATGTCAAAAGCGTATGTATTCTGTTTCAGAAATCTCAGTACAGTAAAATATCCGACATCAAGAATCAGAACTGCCGCCGAAAGAATCATAGGATCGATGATGCTTTCGTAGTTTCCCTTTGCAAAAACAACTGTAAGCAATGAGATATGCGAAAGCAGTGACAGAAACATAATTCCGAAATAGGACAACCCGTTTTTAAGCATTGACATCACGCTCCTTTCTCAGATAAACAGTCTTTTTGCCGATTGTGATTTCATCATTCGGACGAAGTTTTCTTGTCTGGGTAATTTTCTGTCCGTTTACAAATGTACCTGTAGTCGAGCCAAGATCGGTAATCTGCCAGATGCCACCTTCGAGACTTAAAATTGCATGGTATCTTGAAACGGACATATCGGTAAACCTCAAATCCGCCGAAATATGACGCCCCATTAAAATTTCCTGTGAGTTTGGT
>JAFQBO010000079.1 GCA_017416665.1 Oscillospiraceae bacterium | reverse complement strand
GTCGCCCGTTTGTATTATATCTGATTTGCGGGCGACCAATGGTCGCCCCTACAGAAATTTTGTAAAATAAAAATACACCGACAAATAAAAATTTATGTTAAAACAAACGGACACTTAAAAAATAAGATGTCCGTTTTCAGTTATATTGAATTATTATTTTTAAAACCGCATTTTCCGATTTTCACAAGATGCTCAGCTATTACCGATTCAAGTTTTTTCACATCAATCGGCTTTGACAAATATCCCGAAAAACCTTCATTTACATATTGCTGTTCAATATCAGTACCCGTATGTGCTGTCAGTGCAACCACAGGAGTTTCGTAGTTTTTGTTTTTACTGTTGCTTCGTATAAGGTGAAGTGTTTCCACGCCGTCAGGTTCAGGCATCATATGATCCATTAAAATAAGATCATATTCTTCCTTTTCAGTTATTTCAAGACATTCATTTCCGCCCGACACAAGTGTCAGCTGCATTCCGGAACGTTTGAGAAGTACCTCCATTATTTCAAGATTAAGTTCATTGTCATCAACAATAAGAATTTTCGCTTCAGGTGCATAGAGGTAATCCTTTGATAAATCATCTTTTATTTTACTTAAATTTGCCGATTCATCAAATTCTTCAACAGGTGTTGCATCAACAACCTGCTGTGGAATACATACTGAAAAACAACTTCCATGGTTGTATTCGCTTTCCACCTTTATTTCACCATTCATAAGCTCTGTCAGCTGCTTTGTGATACTCAGACCAAGTCCTGTACCCTCAATACTTCTGTTCTTTTTCAGGTCAAGACGTTCAAAGCTTCCAAACAGATTTTTCATGTCCTCCTCACGGATTCCGCTTCCGGTATCAGTAACTGATAATAAAAGTGAAAATCCATCTTGTCTGTTTATACCCTCAGCTTTAAGGGTAACAGATCCCTCACTGGTATACTTTACGGCATTTGACAGCAGATTATTGAGAATCTGTCTTATGCGTATTTCATCGCCTTTCAGAACCGATGGCAGTTTTGTGTCAAAGTCACAGATAAACTTCAGATTTTTCTGCTCTGCCCTTACCTTAATGCCAAATGTTGCATCATTAAGAACAGACATGATATTATAATCTTCCTCAACAATTTTCAGCTTGCCTGCATCAATTTTTGAAAAATCAAGTACATCGTTGATGATGTCCAGAAGCATTTTACCTGCACTTTTTGTATTGACAGCATATTTAACAGCCGTTTCATCTTCACTTTCACGGATAATCATTTCGTTCATACCGATTATTGTGTTAATCGGCGTACGGAGTTCATGTGAAACGTTTGCAAGGAACTTTGCCTTTGATTCACTTTTCGCAATAGCTGTCTGTTTTTCCTTTTCAGCATCAAGCATATCCTTGATTGAATCATAGAGCGAATCAACAGCAGTAGCAATCTGACCTATTTCACTTTCGGTATTGATATACTTATCAAGAGAGTGTGTTTTTTCAAGATTCATTACCTTTAACTGTGTAATAGATGCCTCAATATCATTAAGGGGTTTTGTGCTGAATTTTATAACCACCCAAGAAATCAGTACAATTATAAAATCAGAAACAACACATATGACTGCAAGAACCCTCATATTCTTTCCAACATCTTCATAGATATTCATTTCACTGTTGCATGAAACTACAGCCCAGTTGTATTTCGGAATATACTGATATACTGCTATTGACTTCCCTGCTTTTTTATCTGTATATTCTATATTTCCCTTAAATGAACTGCTGTCCTGAGAAAATCGTGAGAGAACCGAAAGCAGCATTTCATCTTTTATTTCAGTTGCCATCAGAGACTCGTCCTGAGCGAAAATATACATTTGCGATTCAGCATTTATCATATAATACGACGCTTCATCATCTTCAGCATCGGCAAGCAGCTTGTCAAGTTCTTCTGCAAAAGGACCTCCGCCGACATAACCGATAATAGTAGTGCCGTCATAGTCAAAAACAGGACAGTACAGCGAAAGTATAAGCCTTTTTGTTGCCGGTGACACAATAATTCCTGCATTGTAAATGCCGTTGTTTTCGGTCATTGCATTCTGGAGCTGTTTAAGCGGATCGCCTTTTCTTGTTATCATCCCTATATATGATGTATCGGAATGTGCGATAACATGCGTGTTCCATTCACCTATATAAAGACCTTCCCAGTTATTCAGCTGAGTGTAGTATTTTTCGGTATATTTCTGTGCCGCCAGACGTTTTTCGTCGTTATCCGGATCCTTGAGAAACTCCCTTACCTCTGCGGAACTGCTGAATGAAATAAGCAAATCCTCCTGATGGTTTACAAACTCCTCGATTATGCTTGTTTCAACATTCAGCGACTTGTGCAGATTTTCCATTTCTGATTTTTTCATCATTGTTGTAAGGGATGTATTTGCAATAATGTAAAGCAAGGATATGCATAATGTGTTTATCAATAAAATTGAGGCTGATATTTTTGTACTTAGTCTGATATTTTTCATGTTGATATGTTATATGCTACGACATATTTTATCCTTTCATATTTTTATTATATTTTACCAAAATTATTTATATTCCATCATCTTGTTGTATATATTATACATTATTTTCTTTGAATTGTCAATTAAACAATGCAATATCAAGTCATCATATTACCAAATTAAAAGGAACTGTAAAAACAGTTCCTTCAGACTGTCGATAAACCTCAAATTAGATTTTCGTGCCGATTAAATCGGCAGGTAAACTTGAGTACGACCAAAGTTAGGGGACGCTTTCTCTTGTAAAGCGTCCCCTCTTTAAAAACAGCCCACTGGGCTGTTTTTAAATTCACCCCTCGTAAATACGCCTCCGATGGGGTATTTCGCACTCTGCGGAGTGCGACCAAAGGCTCTGCCTTTGGAAACCGCAAGCCTTTGAAAAGGCTTGACCGAAACTTTTAATT
>JAFQBO010000078.1 GCA_017416665.1 Oscillospiraceae bacterium | reverse complement strand
TCTCGTTATCTTTTCATGCATTGTTTGTTGTGTAATACCATATTCAAACGCCAGTTGAGTCTGATTTTTATTTTCCCAGAAAAGCTTATGTATTATGTTTCTTTCACAAGGCTTAAGCTTTTTCAAAGCTGTATGTAGTCTTTCAAGCATTTCTTCAGCCAGTATTTTTTCAAGAACTTCTTCTTCGAAATCTCTGAAAATCAGACCTTCACAAGTATTATGAGCATACTGTTCAAGTGAAAGTGGAATAACAGTTTTTCTGTTTTTATCCCTCTGCGTATAATCAGCATGGTTCTTTTCGGAAAAATATGCCCTGTATTCATCTTTGGAACATTCCAGAACACAGTTTCCGAAGCTTATGAACCAACGGTTTTCATCTGTTTTGGCAACGAGATATTCTTCTTCCGTAAACTCTGAATACTTCTCATCACCGGTTTGGGTGTATTGATAATATTTTGTTTTCAAAATAAAAGCCGACCTTTCAATTTATTTTTAAATCAAAAGGTCGGCTTATGGATATTTTGCTGTCAAACACAGCCATTTTAGTTTTAAAATCATGTTTGCCCTTTCTTTAAAACAGAATGAGGACACAAAAAAAGAGCCTGCATACTTTTGTGTATGCAGACTCCGTAACAGCCTGACAGCAGTATTTTATTCGAAAACACAAAATATTTCGTTTTGTACTTTCTGCAAAACGACTGTTATTTTGTGCCTTCAAAATGCTTATTTTTTTCCTTTGCTCAGAAATATATTGACAGTTTTGCGTATCTTCTCACGGGTAAATGATCGGCTCAAGTGCTTTGAGGCATATATTTTTGCATTTTCAATAATTTTCTCGGGTGATGATACAAGAATAAAATTTACTGTTCTTTTAAGTGAATCTATGTACTGCGTAAAATATGAAATCTGATTATCCCTGTAATCCGAATATATGAAAAATAAATCATATTTTCTTCCTTCACTTAATGCAGTGTATAGCTCCTTTGCCGATGAAAAAACAGTTATATTATTGATAATACGATGTTCTGTATTATACTGTGAAAGGGAATATATGATACTTGAAGTATCCTTACGACTTTTGTTTAATACTGCTATTCTGAGCATTGTTTCTCCTTGAATATTATTTTTCTTTCAAACTTTCCCCAAACCCTTTTATTATAGGATCAAGGAAATATTCCATAATAGTACGCTGATTGGTTTTAATTTCAACTACACCTGAAAGACCGGAAATTATATCAATATTTTCATTTGAATCATCTATCTTCAGCTTTATAAGATAAACATTTCCGAGTTGTTCACTGTTAAATGAACTTGGACTTATATATTCTACAGTGCTTTTTACTGTTCCATACTTGTTATATGGATATGCTTCAAGTTTGATTTCTGCTTCCATCCCAACTTTAATATCAGCAATGTCCATATTTTTCACATAGCAAATCATTTCAACCGGAGTATTGTCCGGTACGATCGTAACAAGCTGTTCTGCAGAAGTTACTGTTTCTCCAATCGTATTTACAGCTATACTGTTTACATATCCGTTTACAGGAGACGTAATATTTTGATATTCTTTTGAAAGCTTGTACTTCTCAAGATTGGTATCTATCTCATCTATCTGACTGTTTATTTCTGAAATTTTAGAATTTATCTGTGCACTGTACTGTGTTTTAGTATCCTTTATTTTTAGTGCCGTCTGTTTAACAGCTAATTCATATTGCTTATTGCTCAATTCCTGAGATTCTGCCTGACGGGTTGTGCCATTATATTGATATTCTTCTAATTGCAATTCACCGATTTGCTGATTTAACTCAGCATTGGTTTTCTCATTTTCCAGATTTGATAAAGTGTTTTTATAACTGCTGTCTGAATCAAGTATGGCCTGTACATATGGTTGTAGGTATGCTTCGTAATCTTTTACTTTTATTTTGGAAATATCCTCATTATTTTTTATTTTATTGTATATTTTCTGCTGTGCCTCCAATATACTTTTTTGAGTGTTCAGCTGTTCCACATCTATATCAAGGTTTTCTGTATTTAATTCAATCAGCAAATCGCCTTTATGTACATAATCGCCTTCTTTTATTTTGATTGCCTTTACAAATCCACCTGCATATGACTGAACAGTATTGATATTTCCAACCGGTTGTATACTGCCGCTTGAAGTCACTACTACATCTATTTTTGAAATGCATGCCCATATTATTGCAGCAATTAAAATTGAAAAAACACCAACTATTATTACTGTTCCGGCTTTATGGGCAGGACGTTCGATAATCTCAAGCATAGAGGGCATAAAATCATATTTCAATTCTTTATCTTTTTTTCGGCTGTGTTTTAATATATACTCGGTCATTTTATTATTCATCAATATCGCCCCTTTGCTGCTGATTATACAGGTAACAATATAATCCGTCCTGTTTCATCAGATTTTCATGAGTATCATATTCAGCCAGATTTCCTTTGTCAATAACCATAATTTTATGTGCGTCCTTTAATGTAGACAGGCGATGTGCAATAATAAGAACAGTTCGTCCTTTGCATATTTCTTTAAGATTATTTTGAATAATACTTTCCGATTCATAATCAAGTGCCGATGTTGCCTCGTCAAAAATCAAGATCTTTGGATTTGCAAGAATCGCTCGTGCAATTGCCACACGCTGCTTTTGACCACCGGAAAGTCCCATTCCTTTTTCGCCTATAATTGTATCATAACCATTCGGCAATTCCAAAATAAAATCATGAGCACCGGCAATTTTCGCACAATGAATAATTTGTTCCATAGAAGCTGTTGGCATATGTATTGATATATTTTCAGCAACTGTTCCGTTAAACATAAAATTTTCCTGTAAAACAACGCCGATCTGTTTTCTCAACATTGCCGGATTTACAAGTGAGATATCCATTCCATCAATGGATATTTTTCCGCCTTCGGGAAGATATAACCTTTGAATCAGTTTTGAAATTGTACTTTTTCCTGAACCGCTGCGTCCTACAACTCCGACAATTGTTCCGGATTCAATTTCAAAACTCATTCCCTTAATCACTTCACTTCCTTGCGGATTATATCGGAAATGAACATTGTCAAATGCAATTTTTCCCTGTACACTTGGCATAGCAGTCTGATTTGTATTCAGAATAGGTTCGGGTGCTGTATTGAAAATATCACCAATACGCTTAACCGAAAGTGAAGCCTGCTGATATTCCTGCCAAAGCTGAACAAGTCTTAAAACCGGGCCGCTGACTCTTCCGGAAAGCATACGAAAGGCAACAAGCTGACCAACTGTAAAATTCCCATCCATTACTGCCTTTGCACCAAAAAACAGAATTAACAAATCAAATACTTTTTGAATAAATTGTCCTGTTGTTCCGGCTGTTGCGGATACCATTGAGGTTTTATAGCTTGCTTTGACATAATCCGATTGCAAATCGCCCCACTTTTTTTCAAATTTTGGTTCTAATGCATAAGATTTTACTGTTTGAACACCGGTGATGGATTCTACCAGAAAAGACTGAGTATTTGCTCCGGTTTCAAATTTTTCATCAAGTCGCTTTTTGAACAGCGGTGTTACTATTGCAGACAATATTGCATAAACCGGTATTGAACAAATAACGATTACAGTAAGCATTTTGCTGTAACAGAAAAGCACTACTATATACACAATAATAAATACAAAATCTATCATTGATGACAATGGTGTGCCGGTAAGAAAATTACGAATACTATCCAATTCACGCACTCGTGCAACCGTTTCACCCACACGTCGTGATTCAAAGTATTTCAATGGTAAAGCAAATAAATGTTTAAACAACTTAAAACTCAGCATAACATCAATTCTGTTTGTTGTATGCGTAAACACATAATTCTTTGCAAGTCCTAATATCAATTCGTAAATGTAAACAATTCCAATACCAATTGCAAGTACATTCAAGGTTGAAATACTTCTGTGTACAAGTACTTTATCCACAACAACCTGAGTCATAACAGGTGTAAGAATGCCTAAAATCTGAATTGTAAAAACAGCAATCAGAACCTGAATAAACTCCTTTTTAAATTTAAGTATTGTAGGAATGAACCATTTAAAGCTGAATACTGCTTCTCTGTCCATAATACCTTTTTTACTTATAATTATTGCTGTTCCATCCCATATTTCTGCAAGTTCTTCACGGGATTTTACTTCCGGCTGTGTTTTGTCCGCAAAAAGAATCATGAATTTATCTTCTTTGGATTTTGCTATAATAAAAAATTCTCCTTCTTTGTTTTTTGCTATAATCGGTGCATTTACATCTTTAAGCTTATTTAATTTTAATTTACACAGCTTCGCACGCATTTTTAATGCTTTTGCTGATTGTATAATCTCTATCTCGCTTGTTAAATTTCCTTCTTCCAATACCGTTAAGGATTCTGCCTGTTTTTTGGTGATTGGAATGCCATGAAATTTCATAACAATCAAAAAGCACGATAATCCGCTGTCTTGCTTTTTTTCCATATTTCGACCTCTCTTTTCAAAAAATATGCAGCAGACAAACTCCGCTGCATACCTTTCGAATGTTATTAAAATTTAAGAATTACTGTACTGAAGTATCAACTAAAAGCTGATTCAACGCTGATGCGTCCATTGCTGAATCTATTATGTTTGTACTATCAGAAACATTATTCTCGTTTGCAAATGCAGACATATTTTCTGTAAGAATCATCACCTGAATATCAGTCTGAGCTGAAACTTCATCAGTTTCTTCCGATACAGTTGTTGCATTGGTTACATCTGAAATAAGTGTTTCAGATGTTTCAGCAACAAGTTCTTCTGAAACAGCAGTATCTTCTGTATAAATCTCTGCAAGTAAATCAGCATTTGACTGTACAAGTTCTTCTTCACTTGCTATTTCAGAAATATCATA
This sequence comes from Oscillospiraceae bacterium, assembly GCA_017416665.1. Lineage (GTDB taxonomy): Bacteria > Bacillota > Clostridia > Oscillospirales > Ruminococcaceae > Porcipelethomonas. The sequence continues at coordinate 28 of JAFQBO010000078.1, read as the reverse complement.
ATCAGCTGTTGCAACAGGAGACTGGGAG
>JAFQBO010000077.1 GCA_017416665.1 Oscillospiraceae bacterium | reverse complement strand
CCCATGAAAAGCAAAAGAAAAACGGAAAGAAAGTAAAATCATAATTGATAATTAACTTGAAACACACTACTCCCATGTTTTATAAGAAGGCAGTCTTTTGTCTGACAGATAGAAAGTTGACATGCCTGCACATAAAAGATTCTCGCCGAAGGCATAATTTGGCGGTACATACCCCAAAACTGCTGTAGAAAGTTTTGTAATGGTTTTACTTTAAATTTTTTCTTTTTTGATTAAACTTTTTTCTATTCGAAGAAAAGAAAAAAGTTTATGTGTTCTTTGGTTCGTTTCTTGCACAAGCAAGAAATGAACAACTGCTTTTGTGCGATAAATATAAATTTACCTTACGATAAACCATCGTGCATTAATTATAATTACGCTTAAATTATGTCCGAAAATGTCCTGTCGGGGCACCGACAAATATAAATTCATACTTATTACCCAGGTTTATTTTACAGATATTTCAAAATCATAACAAAAGGATTTACAGACATGAAACTGGTAATTTGTTGTTGTATTTTCATCACAATGAATATATATCAACAGTATACCAATTTATTTTTAATAATGGTATATTTTACGTAAACGTTTATGTATAATAATACCAACATCTTATGAAGATGTGAAAACAAAATATACACATTATAACACTTACAAAGATAATTTGTTGTTATTTCGGAGGGGCATTATGAATTTTAAATTTTTCAAAAAGGGTCTTGCAGCTGTTACAGCAGGTCTTATAATTGCATCAGGTATGAGTGCTGTACCTGAATTTTCTGCAAATGCTGCATCAAACATCATCAGCAATTCAACTTTTGACAGTGGTCTTACAGGCTGGAGTTCATTCAAACAGAGTGGTGGTGCATACACCTTAACAACGCAGAACGGTCAGCTCGCAATGAACATCACAAGCACAGGTACTGTAAACTATTCTGTACAGTTCGGCTACGACATAGTACCGCTTTATCAGAACGGTGTTTATCGTTTAAGCTACGATATTTCATCAACTGTTGACAGAACTGTTGAAGCAATGATTCAGCAGAACGGTGGAACATATCAGGCTTATACATGGAAATCTCTCAGCCTTACATCAACACCTCAGACTGTTGACTATACTTTCACTATGGAATATGAAACAGATATTATGTCAAAGCTTGCTTTCAACTGTGGTTACTATAAAGGTGAAGATCCGGGCAATCACACTATTTATCTTGATAATGTCGTTCTTGAACTTATTGATGACAGCAATGTTGACTATACAGAAATTCTCCCTTACGAAGCACCGATTATCACAAATCAGGTCGGCTACAAACCGGATAGTCAGAAAATTGCCACATTCAGAAATATCACAAGTGAAAAGCAGTTTTCAGTTGTAAATGCTGATACAAAAAAGACTGTTTACACAGGTGAGCTGTACGGAGAAACAAATAACTCCAGTGCCGGCGAAACAAACTGGCTCGGTGACTTCTCATCAGTTACAGAACCGGGAAGCTACTACATAACATGTGGTGATCTTGATGCTTCATACACATTTGAAATCGGTGACAAGGTTTACAATAACCTTCTTGATGATTCTGTAAGAATGCTCTACCTCCAGAGATGCGGTACAGCTGTTGAAGATGATGTTTTCGGACATGTTGCATGTCATAACACAAAAGCAGTTGTTTACGGCACAAATCAGACTATAGACGTAAGCGGTGGCTGGCACGATGCCGGTGACTACGGCAGATATATCGTGCCTGCTGCAAAAGCGGTTGCGGATCTCCTTTACGCATATCAGGCAAATCCTTCTCTTTACAGTGATAATATAGGTATTTCTG
>JAFQBO010000076.1 GCA_017416665.1 Oscillospiraceae bacterium | reverse complement strand
CTGAACAGTAACGGTGTCCACACCCATGTGACCGGGCAGTTTCTTGCCTTTGAATACACGGGACGGGCTTGAGCAAGCACCCATTGAACCTGCGTGTCTGTGTACAGGACCTGTACCGTGTGTTTCCTTGAGTCTTGAGAAGTTGTGTCTCTTAACTGTACCCTGGAAACCCTTACCCTTGCTTGTACCGCTGACATCAACCATGTCGCCTACTGCAAAAGTATCTGCCTTTAATACATCGCCAACGTTTACTGATGCACAGTCTTCAAGTCTGAATTCCTTGAGCTGCTTCTTGCATGCAACGTCTGCCTTGTCGAAGTGACCCTTCATCGGCTTGTTTACTCTTGAAACCTTAGCTTCGCCGAAACCGAGCTGAACAGCTTCGTAACCGTCATTTTCAACAGTCTTCTTCTGAACAACTACACAAGGACCGGCTTCAACTACTGTTACAGGAATAACTTTTCCTGATTCGTCGAAAATCTGTGTCATACCGATTTTCTTGCCGATAATACCTTTTTTCATGTATATTTCCTCCTGTTAGGTTATTGGTTGGCCTCATGCCAACATGACCGGTGGAAATTTTTCCTTCATATTTCACATCGGATTTTCTGTGAAACGTTTTTGGGAGAAGTTATTATTTAACTTCCATTACGATGTCCACACCAGCTGGTACTTCAAGTTTCTGAAGTGCATCAGTTGTCTTAGCAGTTGGTCTGATTACATCAATGAGTCTCTTGTGAGTTCTCATTTCAAACTGTTCACGGCTGTCCTTGTACTTGTGAACGGCTCTGAGGATTGTGATAACCTCTTTGTTTGTAGGAAGTGGAATTGGTCCTGAAACTCTTGCACCGCTTCTCTTAGCCGCTTCAACAATCTTTGCAGCTGCTGCATCAACTGTAGCGTGTTCGTATCCCTTGATCTTGATTCTGATCTTTTCGTTGACTGCCACCTTTTTCGCCTCCTTAAAAGCATAATACTGGGGACGGATTTTGAAACATCACACACACCCGTGTGTTCCCTGCTCCTGACAATAAAAAATCCCGGATTTTGTATACTTTTCATATCAAAACCCGGGTTACTGTCATCAGGACACAATTTTTGCATACTTATAGCATTATAGCTTTTTAAGTAATGACACAAACTGTGCTTAAATATTTCAGTCGCCCGGTTTAAAATCGGACATACTCCACAGAAATTACCCGACATACCGCCGGCAACCTTCTGCTTCATCGCATATCTGTTGCAATCACGCAAATATATTATAGCATATCCTTACACATTTTGCAATACCCGGCGATAAAAACTTTTATAAACTTTTTGTCTGATTTTTGTATATTTTGACAGTTATACAAAATCCTGCGGATTAAGGTAGCTTCCATCATATCTGACTTCAAAGTGACAGTGATTTCCTGTAGAATCACCTGTTGTACCGACAGCGGCTATTAAATCACCCTGCGACACAATTTGTCCCACGCTTACGAAAACCTCACTTGCATGTGCATATAAAGTCACATAGCCGTTACCGTGATCGATAACAACGCAGTAACCGTATCCGCCATCATTCCAGCCTGCCTCTGTTACGATTCCGCTGTCCGATGCATAAATATCAGTACCAGACGGAGCGGCAATATCAAGACCCTTATGATTTCTGTCACTCATAAACGGATCGCTTACATAACCACCGTTTACAGGCCATATAAAGCTTCCCGAAAAAATATTTTCAGTTTCAGAAACACTTTCTTCCTGAGTCTGTAAATGTTCTGTATCATTTGTATTTTCAATCGGAGACTGTTCATCCTGCTGAGAACTGTCATAATCGGTATAATCAACGGACGGATCGATTTGTTGTGGCTGTTCAGACGGAAGTTCAACAGTTTCAGTTGAAGTCACCTTTCTTGAAACCTCATTTCCGTCGATATAAGTCACTTCATAGGTCGTCAGCTTACGTCCCTTCACACCATCTGAAACAAGCTCATAGCTGTCATTATAGGAAAACGTATCAATTTCAACGATTTCTTCTTCCTGTTCCTCACAAGTGTATTTTACAGGAAGAACAGAAACCTTTTCCTTGACTTTTACCTGTTCACCGTTTTCGATGCTTTCGATTTCAGGATTAAGCTCCTTAACTTCCTCAACACTCATGCCGAAATCTTCCGCAATCTTTTCAGGAGTGTCTTCTTCTTCGGCTGTGTATTCAGAAACAACCTTTTTTTCACCTGTCAGAAACTGAGCCATGTCCGTTTCATCAACAAGTGCTTCCGTACGGTAAAGACCCTGCTTTATATCCGGCTCTACCGCAAAATCAGCTTCTATAATATTTTCTTCTTCACGGTAGTTTTCAAGCACAACCGAAAGTTCCTGTTCAATAGCCTCACCATCAGAAACAGCACCGACAAATTCGTCGCCTATATAAATACCGCATGCCTCAACAAGCTCCGCACCCGAATTCACGTTATCTATAACAGCAATTTCAGAAACTGGTAGTGCCGGTTCAGCATGCTGCTCCGGTACAGCCGAAAACTTCTTTTCAGGAATTTCCGACAGTACAGCCACTGTCTGTGGATTTTCGTTGTATACAACAGATTCACTGTACTGAAGTTCTGCCGCCCAGCATACGGCACTTGATATAAAAATTGTTGTCAGCACAGGAGCTGTACAGTTCATTAAAAAAGAATATATTCTACCCGATTTTGTTTTTGTGCGTTTCATAAAAATCTCCTTTCACAAGTCTCTGCATCGTGTAGTATGTACAGAGAGAAACAAACCGATTTCAATTTGATTACAAATCAGTTACATCATGAAAGTTATTATACCAACCTCACAATAAAATGCAAGTCGTTTTGTATACATTTGCTAAATGTCGACAAATATTTGTAGAACTGCACAAAAACAATCTGTGATTTTTATTTCATATGCCAGGAGTATTCCAGCATTTCGACAGTATAATTTTCCAGTACCTTGATAAGTGGCATTACAGCTTTTCTTGCACCCTCAAGGTCATGTTCCTTGTAATTTCCGCATTCTTCCTCGGAGCATCCAGGAATCATATCATCATATGTTGAAATAAAAGTGTAAGCATCACGCACAAGCTTTATTGCATCTTCGTGACTGATACCACGGGTCAGCAGATAAAAGCCTGTACGGCAACCCATAGGCCCTACATAAACGATACCCTTACCGCATTCTGCATTTCTTGCATATGTAGCAAAGAGATGTTCAATAGTATGCATCGCAGGAGTTTCAAGATAAACTCCGCCATTTGGTTTAACCATTCTTACATCGTAAGTAACAATATCATCATCAATTCTTGATATGTACATACCTACATTGATTTTTCTGTGATCAACCTGAAAACTTGCTATTCTTTCCATTATACATTTCTCCTTTTATTTTAAGGGATAATCATCGGCAGTCCCTGATTTTTATATTATTTTTTAAACGGCTTACCATTAATGCAGTCATACACGGATTCAACATCATTCATATATTTTTCTCTGACAAAAAAATCAAAACATGACACTATGCTTATAAAATAATCATTCAAACCGCCGTAATCATAGAAAGCATCTCTTTCCAGCCATGAGCATATTTTCTCCAGAATTTTCACTTCTTCCCTAAAACAGTGTAAAAGTTCCTTTTCATTAAGGTTTTCATATTCAAAATATACTTTATCAATAAAACTGTCAAGTGCCAACGTCAGAATATGTATCATTTCATCACTTAGCTCATATTCTGCACTCCAGTTATATTTCCACCAGACATCCTCAATATAATCTCCATTATCCGATTTAAGCTTTAAAAGGTCATCCTTCATAGTAATGTAAGCCTTTCCATATCTTCTCTCAAATCCGATCTGACAATTATTTTTTCACTTGTAACAGGCTCTTTAAACTCAAGACATCCGCAATGAAGTGCCTGACAATCTATATCTTCTCTACTTCCTCCGTATAAGTCATCGCCTGCAAGAGGATGCCCGATATGGGCAAAATGAACTCTTATCTGATGGGTTCTTCCTGTTTCAAGATTTATTTCAAGCAGAGAATATTTTTTTTTTGATGAAAGTGCCTTATAGTGAGTAACTGCTCTCTGACCGTCCTCACGCACTACTCTTTTAATGATAGACTCCTGTTCTCTTGCTATGGGAGCATCAATCGTACCCTCACCGCTTATATTTCCCGACACAACGGCATAATAAACTTTTTTTATGTCACTTTGCAGTGCAGCCGCAGAAAACGCATTTTTTGCCACAATGCAAAGTCCCGAGGTATCACGGTCAAGTCGGTTTACGGGACGAAATGTCAGATCGGGATATTTATACGCAAAAAAGTTACCCAGCGTATCACCCTGATGCTTTATTGACGGATGAACCGGCATTCCGACAGGCTTGTCAAAAACTATGAGATTTTCATTTTCAAAAGCTGTCTTTACATTAAGATTACCATTAGGTTCAAGAAGCTTTGTATCTTCATATTTCAGAACAATTTCATCACCAGTGAAAACCTTGTCAATGGTACGGACAAGCTTTCCGTTTCTTGTTATACCGTTTTCGGTACGTTTAAGACGTGAAATCATACGCTTTGAGACACCTGTATCCTTTCGCAGAAAGTCTTCAAGTGTTGTGTCACGCTGTACTTCAAAAACTAATTTTCCCAAGTTTCCTCTCCTATTCTGTCACACGCAAAAACCGAAACTGACATTACAGCCTTAGGTAACACAAAAGGTATTGTCACAATCGGAAGCATTGCAGGAATATACGTCAGCATGAGCTTTAAAGCCTCAAGCTTTGAGCCGTAAATTTTCTTTCTTGAAGTGTTTAGTATTCTGAAAACGTTCATATCAGGATTTTTCAGAAAAACAAACGGCGAAAGTATTATTGTGCAGACTACTTTCAGATAAAGCCCGAGCAGAAAAACACCAGCCATAAAAAGCTGTAAACACACAAACAGAACGATCGACTGATTATGAAACTCCGTCACTACTGAAAAGAGATGCACTGCCGATGCCCAGCATACTCCCGTAGGCAGAAGCGAAAGCAGGGTAACAAGCCACATAACCGCATAAAGCACCGCCGCACGGATATTCAGCTTAAAACCTGTATAAAGCTTTAAAATATTTCTGTTGTCTTCACCGCATGCCGTCTGATAAAACCACCACAGACCGCCTGTCAGCAGAGGCGTCATTACAGCAAATACAAGAACTCCCGACAGATATTTTACAAATAAGTCAGCTAAACCTGCCGTTCTGAAAAGAGCTGACAAACTTATGTCATTATTATACAGCATCACTGCAATTTTTACAAGATCTGAAACTTTAAATATCAGATATACAACCACACACACCATAACGACAAAAAAACTTTCGGCATACTTGCCTTTAAGAACAGACTTTGCTTTTTTTCTGCATTCATAAGTAGACATATAAAAACTCCCATCAATATGTTATGTAAAAGTTTTCATGCATAAATACAGATAAATTATTCTTTATAATAAGGTACTTTTCCAAGAATTTCAAACGCCTGTGACTGCTGCCACATTTTCGCTGTAACTATAACCTCAAATCCCTCACCAGGTTCACATGTAAGTTCTTTCGGATCAATTTTCGGAAGACCGAATGCCGACATAAGATTTGTCACAATTCCCGAATGTGTCACTAATGCACAATGTGTCAGCTGTTCGTTCATCATATCGAGAATAATTTCGTGCATGCCCTTATAAAGCCTTAAAAGAAGTTCTTCCATACTCTCTCCGCCGGGAGCTCTTTTATCGGGTGTTCCACCCTGTAACCACTCCTTGTAATCATCACGATCAATAAGCTCTGCAACACTTTTCCCGTCAAATTCGCCGAAATCAAGTTCAGTCATATTCTCAACAATCTGAAGTTCACGAAACGGAAAAACTATTTCTGCCGTTTCGATACATCTTTTCATAGGCGAAGAATATACTCTCTGTACTTTCGGATAGTCAAACTCGTCCATTTTATCAACAAGCTGTGCCATACCTTTTTTTGAAAGCGAATAATCCGTACGGCTTCCGAGATAAATTGCCCTGTCATTTGCCTCTGTCAGTCCGTGACGAATAACGCTCAGTCTGTAACCTGTCATATTTAAAACTCCTTTTAATTACTGAAAGTATAAAGTTATATGTGTATTATGCACTAAAATAATGCTGTAAATTCGCCATATACATATATTTGACAAATTTAGACACATAATATCGTGCAATTTTTTTGCATATATCCACTTTACAATTTTATACGGTTTGTTATATAATTTTAAGTACTGATATGAATTACAAATTGCAAAACAGCTTTTCGGTTATTCCGAAATTTTAGAAGCTAAGAGGTGATGACATGAATTCAGAATTTCCGAAAATAATAACCATGCAGCGTAAACAGCGTAAGCTCAGTCAGAAGCAGGTTGCCGCTGATCTCGGCATTTCACAGGCTCTCCTGTCACATTACGAAAAAGGCATAAGAGAATGCGGACTTGACTTTGTTGTGAAAATTGCAGATTATTATAATGTATCCTGTGACTACCTCCTCGGACGTCTGCCCGAAAACAAATCTGATGAAACACTGCTTTCAGACAACGACATCAAGACTGTTACGCAGACAGCGTCAGATCTGCTTTCAATCTGCAAAGATTCTGGAAATGAGGAACTGAAACGTGAAATGTCAGACTTTCTGTTACTTAACATATATAAAATGTTTCGTATAATCAACGAAAAATGTGACAACAATAATCTTTTCACAATTCCTACCGCACCTGCTGAAAATCTTGCTGATTCTGTCATAATGAATATATGTGCCTCCATAAAATTAAAAAGCGACAGTCTGCCGTTATCAGTAACTGATCAGGCACACAGCAGTGCTTTTGAACAGCTTGTAAAATCGAGTGAAAACAAAATCACCAAATTCCACAGTTTTTATCACAGCACTTAAAATTATATCCGACAATGTATATTATAACATTTTTTCACAGTAAATAAAAGGGGAAATCTGATGAATTCCGAAAAAAAATCAAATAAAACCGTAATAATAACAATTGTCGCACTTATTGCGGTAATCGCAATTTTTGTCTCACTGCTTTTTAACAGTGACTATTCAGAAAGCTATTTTTACAGTATGGATACTTTTGTTGAAGTAATCGGCGACAATGATGTAAAAGACGATGCAAAACGTATTTTTGCAGATACAGAAAAGATTTTTGACAACTACAATTCCGAAAGTGAGGCATCAAGGCTTAACACTTCCGGATCAATGAGCGTTTCAGAACAGATGAAAAACGCATTAAGCCGTATTACCGAGCTTAACAAAACCTATGGAAACGATGCTGATGTTACAATCGGTGAAATAACAAAGCTATGGAATATAACAGGCGAAGTCCCATCTGTTCCGACAGATGATAAAATAAAGTCTGCTCTCGAAACAGTCGGATATGAAAATATTAAAATCAACGGCGATACAGTAACTCTTGAAAACAATACACAGCTTGACTTCGGCTGTGTTGCAAAAGGAATTGCCCTTGATTATGCAAAAGAAGAATTCGACCGACAAGGTGCAGGGAAATGCGTTGTTTCGGCAGGAAGTTCGTCAATTCTGCTTTATGGTGACGATACATTCACCACATGTATTCTTTCTCCTGACAGTGATAGTATTTTAGGTGAGCTTCACACCGATGCAGGTTTTGTTTCCACATCAGGCGGCTATCACAGATACACAGTAATTGACGGTGCAGAATACATGCATATTTTCGACACTGAAAGCGGTTATCCGTCCAAAACCGATCTTACATCTGTTACAGTCTACTGTCAGAACGGACTTGATTCTGATTTTCTGTCAACTATGATTTTTGCAGGCGGTACAGAAAAGCTTACCGAATATCTGAACAATGAGGACTTCAGCATAGTTGCCGTTGACAAAAACAAAAATGTATATGTAAGCGAAGGTCTTGATTTTGATCTTACAAACACCTATTATAAATTATGCGAAGAAAAGTAAGCGTTAGAGAACTGATAATAATTGCGGTAATACTGCTTTTTGGCGTTACCGCTTTTATTTTACTTTCCTTTAAAAAAAACGGCAGAACAGCATTAATATATGTCGATGGCAAACCGGTTACAGAAATTGAACTCAAGCAGGAGCAGAACAAAACCTTTACTGTCAGTGATGCAGAAAACATAATCTTTGAAGTAAATAACGGCAAAGTAAGAGTTGTCAGTTCGGATTGTCCCGATAAAGTATGCTGTAATACGGGATTTATTTCAAAGTCGGGCGAAAGTATTATCTGTATGCCGAATAAAATGATTGTGGAAATAAAGGACTGATTTAATGAACAAATCATATAAAACGGCAGTATCGGGAATTTTTCTTGCATTATCTGTAGCAATTTCAGCCGCCGAATCACTTATTCCTCTCCCACTCGGAGTAAAGCCTGGATTTTCAAATCTTCCCGTAATGCTTTCAATGTCCGAACTTAATACAGGAATAAGCCTTTCAATAGTAATATTAAAGTCTGTTTTCGTCCTGCTGACACGAGGAACAACAGCATTTTTCATGTCACTTTCGGGCGGACTTTTAAGCTTTCTGATAATGCTGATAATTTTTAAGAAAACAAAATCTTCATTTCTGCTTATAAGCGTATGCGGAGGACTTGCACACAACATCGGTCAGCTTACAGCCGCATGTATCCTGCTCAGTCACACCGCAACAGTATATTACCTGCCTGTGCTGATAATATCAGGCTGCATCGCAGGTACAATTACAGGTATAACGGCAAATCTGCTGATACCTATACTAAAACCCTTTTTAAGGAGAACCAAATGAGAAAAATCAAAGGTATACACTTAAAACACAACAAAAACACCGCAAGCTGTCAGACAGAAAAATTTCCGATTCCAAAGGAAGTTTTAATCCCAATGAATATGAATATGGGTGCAAACAGTGAACCTGTTGTAAAAGTCGGTGATCATGTAAACATCGGTGATAAGATAGGCGATTCAAACGCATTTCTGTCTGTTCCCGTACATACAGGCGTTTCGGGAACTGTAAAAGAAATCACTGAAATACATGCTGTAAACGGAAAGTGTAAGGCAATCCGTATTGAAACAGATGAACAACAGACAGTTTCCAAAAATATAAAACCGCCTGTCATAAACAATCGTGACGACTTTGTAAAGGCACTCCGTGAAAGCGGTCTTACCGGTCTTGGCGGTGCCGGATTCCCAACTCACATAAAGCATAATCCGTCCGTACCGATTGACATACTTGTGATAAACGCCGCTGAATGTGAACCGTACATAACCTCCGATCACCGTCAGATGCTTGAAGATTCTGATGCTGTAATCGGCGGTATAAAGCTTGTCATGAAACATCTGAATATCCCACAGGCTGTAATCGGAATTGAAGGCAACAAACCCGATGCAATAAAGCTTTTGCAGGATAAGACAAAATCTGACAGTAATATTACTGTAAAAAAACTTCCGTCGGTTTATCCGCAGGGAGCTGAAAAGATACTTGTTTTCAATCTTACAGGCAGACTTATAAAAGAAAAACAACTGCCGTCAGATCAGGGCGTTATTGTAATGAATGTTTCAACTGCCGCATACATTCACACCTATGCAAAAACAGGTATGCCGCTTACAGAAAGACGAATTACAGTTGACGGCGATTTAATAAAAAAGCCGTGCAATCTTTTTGTGAAGATTGGTACACCTGTTTCGGAAATACTTGAATATGCAGGCTGTGACATGGAAAAACTCCGCAAGCTTATCATGGGTGGAACTATGATGGGAATGTGTGCCTATGACATAAATACAGTAATTTCAAAGTCAAACAATGCCGTACTTGCATTTAAAAAAACGGCTGAAAAGAAGATGACAAACTGTATCAGATGCGGACGATGTATAAAAGCGTGTCCGTTAAACCTGATGCCGACAGAACTTGAAAAGGCATATTACCGAAAAGACAGTACCACACTTAAAAAACTCAGAGTTGGACTTTGCATGAACTGTGGTTGCTGTACCTATGTATGCCCTGCCGGAAGACAGCTTGCACAGATAAACCAACTCGCTAAAAATCTGATTTAATAAATATAAAAGTTTCGCTCAAGCCTTTTCAAAGGCTTGCAGGGTCATGGGACAGCGTCCCTTGTCGCACTCCACAGAGTGCGAAACTCCCCAACGAAGGCGTATTTACGAGGGGTGAATTGAAAAACAGTCCAGTGGACTGTTTTTCAAGAGGGGACGCTTTACAAGAGAAAGCGTCCCCTGCCATCTGCCTTCCTTGTCTACGCCTGCCGACTTAGTCGGCACAAACCAATATCTAACATAATATAAGAAAGGCGGTAAAATCTTGAACCTTTTAAAAGTATCACCATCTCCTCACATAAGAGGAGAAATGACCACGCAAAGAGTAATGCTGTGCGTGTTAATATCACTTGTTCCGACAGTTATTGCTTCGGGAATACTGTTCGGACTTCCTGCTCTTGCACTCATTTCAACCTGCGTTGTTTCAAGCATTTTCTTTGAATTTGTAACACGCATCATAATGAAAAGAGAGCAGACAATCGGCGACCTCAGTGCCGCCGTAACAGGACTTATTTTAGCGTTAAACATCCCTCCGTCACTCCCATGGTGGATGGCTGTTATAGGCTGCTTTGTGGCAATAGTAATAGTAAAACAGCTTTTCGGAGGACTTGGACAGAATTTTGCAAATCCTGCCGTAGTTGGACGAATTGTGCTGATGCTTTCATTCGGTTCAGCCATGACAACCTGGACAGACCCGAAATATCACAACACATTCAATCCGCTTTTTGACGGCTATGATGATGTAATAGCCTCAGCAACACCGCTTACAAGAGAATTTCCGGAAGCAAGGGCATCATATCTTGATTTATTATTCGGAACAACAACAGGCTGTCTTGGTGAAACCTGTGCGGTGGCACTTCTTATCGGCGGAATTTATCTTATAATAAGAAAAATCATTTCACCTGTAACACCGATTGCATTTATCGGAACTGTGGGACTTCTTTCATTTATTTATGGCATTACTGATAACGGAGTAATGTATGGACTTGAACATGCCCTTTATCAGATGTTATCGGGCGGACTTATTCTCGGTGCATTCTTTATGGCCACCGACTATGTAACAACCCCGATTACAAATAAAGGCAAACTGATTTTCGGTATCGGCTGTGGCTTGATTACATTTATCATCAGAACATTCGGAAGTTATCCTGAGGGCGTTTCTTTTGCAATTTTGCTTATGAATATTGTAACACCGTACATAGACAGATTTACAATGCTTAAACCTATCGGTGCAGTAAAGGAGGAAAAGGCAAAATGAAAGAAAAAATAATGCCTCCTCTGGTGCTTGCGGTTATTTCGGTTGTGGTATGCGGGCTTCTTGTTGTTGCAAACGCACTTACCAAAGACAAAATCGTACAGGCACAGATTGAAAAGACTTCACAAACCCTTTCCGAAACTTTCGGAGAAGCAGATTACACACAGCTTGATATAAATCTCAATGAAATAATCTATAATGATGAAAAAGAACACTTCCCTAAACATATGATTTATGAATATCCTTATGCCGATATTAATGCCGTTTACACAGGCGGAGGAAAAACCATTTTTGATATTACAGCTGACGGCTACGCAAAAGCAGGTATCAACGTTTTAGTCGGCTTTGAAAATGACAGCGTATGCGGAATCGGCTTTTTAAGCCTTGCAGAAACTCCCGGACTTGGTACAAAGGTACAGGAGAACAAGAGCTTTACAGAGCAGTTTCTGGGAGCATCCGATAAAAGCTACGATTTTGAGGTTATAACAGGTGCAACCTATTCATCAAACGGAATGGAAAAAGCGGTTGATACAGCATTAACGGCATATTATTACTGCAAGGAAGGAGGATACATAAATGAGTAATTTCAAGGAATTCAGCAAAGGACTTATAAAGGAAAATCCGAATCTTGTGGGACTTTTGGGAATGTGTCCAACACTTGCGGTTACAACACAGGCAGTAAACGGAATAGGAATGGGACTTGCGACCACCTTTGTACTTGTCGGTTCAAATATTGTAATTTCACTTCTTAGAAACGTAATTCCAAAAACCGTAAAACTTCCATGCTATATTGTAATTATCGCAGGCTTTGTAACACTCATAAGCTTTCTTCTTCACGGCTTTATCCCGTCACTTTATGACGCTCTGGGAACATTTCTAAATCTCATTACAGTAAACTGTATCATATTAGGCAGAGCAGAAATGTTTGCCTGCAAAAACAAGGTTATTCCGTCTGCACTTGACGGACTTGGCATGGGACTCGGCTTTACGCTGTCACTTTTCCTTATGGGATCTGTAAGAGAAATTTTAGGCTCGGCATCATGGATGGGAATTAAAATTCCGGGTATGCAGCCTATGTCAGTATTTGTAATGTCGGCAGGAGGATTTTTTGTACTTGGCTGTATTATTGCACTTGTAAACAAAATATCCGGCAAAAAGCCACCGAAAAAAATCGGCTGTGCCGGCTGTCCGAACGCTGAAAACTGTGCCTCAGCCAAAGGAGGTCAGGAATGAAAGAAATACTTATCATAATGCTTTCAGCTGTATTTGTGGATAACTTCGTTTTATCAAAGTTTATGGGCATATGTCCGTTTCTCGGAGTATCAAAAAAGCTGTCATCAAGCCTCGGCATGGGTGCAGCAGTAATATTTGTAATGGTCTGTGCCACATGTGTTACATATCCTGTCTACTCACTTATTTTAGAGCCGAACGGACTTGAGTATCTGAATACAGTTGCATTTATTCTTATAATTGCTTTGTTTGTACAGCTTGTTGAAATCATGCTCAAAAAGGTTATGCCGCCACTTTACAACGCACTCGGCGTTTACCTGCCACTTATCACAACAAACTGTGCTGTACTTGGTGTAACACTTCTGAATATCGACAATGGTTATACCTTTGTACAGTCAATAGCAAACGCATTTTTTGCAGGTGTGGGATTTACGCTTGCTTTGATACTGTTTTCGGGTGTACGTTCAAAGCTTGAAACCGCAGATATTCCCGAAACATTCAAGGGTATCCCGTCAACACTTATAGCCGCCTCCATTGTGTCCCTGAGCTTTATGGCTTTCTCGGGACTTATAAAATAATTGCTCCTTTCAAATATCTGTAGGGGTCGATGCCCACATCGACCCACTTTAAAAAAATTCATAATGATGATAACGGGCTGATGTGGGCATCAGCCCCTACAAAATAAATCTATTTTGAAAGGAAATGTTATAATTATGTTTGAAACTTATATACTTCCGATAATAATATTTTTGATTCTGGGACTTGTTGCCGGAATACTGCTTACAGTTGCCTCAAAAGTATTCTTTGTAAAGACAGATGAACGAATCGAACAGATTTCTGATGCACTTCCACAGGCAAACTGTGGTTCCTGCGGATATGCAGGCTGCAGCGATTATGCGACTGCCATTATCAAGAACAATGCACCTGCAAATCTCTGCAAACCAGGCGGAACTGAAACCAATCAGAAAATCAGTGAAATTTTAGGAATAAAAGCTGATGCTGTCACACAAATGCGTGCTGTTGTACACTGTAACGGTAACTGCAATGCTGTCAAAAACAATTTTGAATATGACGGACTTCTCTCCTGCTCTGCCGCAAAAAGGCTGTACGGCGGTTCAAAAGCATGTACATACGGCTGCATCGGTTACGGTGACTGTGTGAACGTCTGCGACAACAATGCCATTGAAATTATAAACGGCATTGCCAGAATAACAGGTGAATGTATTGCCTGTGAAAAGTGTGCGAAAGTCTGTCCGAACGGACTTATATCCCTTAAACCTGCCACAAATCAGATTACAGTAAAATGTTCATCAAAGGACAACGGAAAAAACACCAAGCTTGTATGTTCAAGCGGCTGTATCGGCTGTAAAATCTGTGAAAAGAAGTGTAGCAATGAAGCTGTAAAGGTTATTGACTTTCATGCTGTAATTGATTATAATAAATGTACGGGATGCGGAGATTGTGTTTCTGCATGTCCCGTAAAAGCGATTTACAAATGTGAGGACTTTATATGAAAAAAATCAAATCAATTATAACTGCTGTACTTTTATGCCTTTCACTTACAGCATGCGGTGAAGAAAAAGAAGCTTTCAGTCAGACTCAGGCTTATGAGAATATGCGTAACTTTTATAGTGATACTGCATCTGATATTGAAGATTACTACATTCAGATTTCTAAAACCCAATCTGAAGCACATGTTATGACAGAAGTCTGCAAAGATGGTGATGATTGTGTTTTTCTTGAATATGACGTAATGGGAGCGTTGAAATTTTTCCGTAACAACAAGCTTACAAATGTTACCTATGAAACATTCTATCAACCGGAAGAAAAAGACGCTCAGTGGTCTGACTTTTCATATCAGAAAACTGCCGATACATACAAAAATGTTCTGAACGCTCTCACAGATACCGAGTTTTCAGATTCCGAACGTGACACCTATGCCATAAAGGAAATCACCGTTGAAGAAACTGAAGACAAATCATATCCGTACAAAGTAACAGCACAGTTTGACATGAATAAAATCAATGCAAAGGAAATGTTTTCAAGCGGAGGAAATTTTGGTTCTGTAAGTGTTAAATTCCTGTCTGATGAAAAAGGTGAAAGCTTTGATGATATTTCACTTTATGTTCAGTATGACTACAATGACGAAATTTACGTTATTTCTGCCAAATACGGCGAACCGAATAATCCTGATGAAAAAGGCGAAAATGGACAGCGACCTGACGACATTGAAAAGGAATACGAAAAAAATCTTGAAGAACTTCAGGCTTCATTTGAACAGTATCTCGAACAGATGAACACAAGCTATAATCAGTAAGCCGGGGAATCTCATACTTCAGACTGTAGAAAAATCTCAGAATTAAAGTTCGTGCCGATTAAATCGGCAAACAAATATGAGTACAACCAAAGTAAGGGGACGCTTTGCAAGAAAAAGCGTCCCCTCTTGAAAAACAGCCCACTGGGCTGTTTTTCAATTCACCCCTCGTAAATACGCCTTCGAAAAGGAAATTTCGCACTCTGCGGAGTGCGACCTAAGGCTCTGCGGAGTGCCAACGGCATGCAGAGCAGAAACCGCAAACTTTTGCACCACAGGCATGCAAGCAAAAAAGTTTGATCAAAACTTT
>JAFQBO010000075.1 GCA_017416665.1 Oscillospiraceae bacterium | reverse complement strand
GACACGCATCTTTTTGGCTGATTTTACTTTGTTCGTCGTTAAAAATCCTTGATGGGCGACAGCCCACCTGCGAATTTTTGCCTAAAACAAAGACAAAATCATCTCAAAAATCCGCATATCATTATAGTGTCAACACGCCCTGTTTTAAACAATATTTATGTATGGAGGAAAAAATGCAGGATCTGAAAGAAAATGTTTCACCTCAGAAGGAATCAGGCAAAAGTATAGTTTCGATTAGAGCTGTACTGAATCATCTAAAAAAATTATTTCTGCCTTGGGTGATAATAAGTGTTATAACGGTTGTTTTTATCGGCGGTGCATATTCTGTAAACGATTTGCTTAACAGAACAATTACAGTTGATGTAAACTTCAGCTTTGATGGTGTTGAATCAGGAAAAGACCCGCTCGGAAACAAATTTGACGTTAATGAAATCAAGTCAAAAACAGCTATTGTCAATACAGTAAAGGAAATGGGACTTGAAAACGTTGATGTTGATGAAATTTATTCAAGTATCATAATATCAGGAAATATTCCGACTGATGTTATTGAGCGTATTACAAAATACAATTCAATGTATAATCTGGACGAAGTGGCAACACTTAAGAATATTCAGGATATTACATATTATCCGACACAGTACACCATAACTATGGATTGTTACAGACTGGACATGGATTTTGATGACTGTGTTGAATTTTTAAACAGACTTACTGAAAGATACAAAACTGACTTTGCTGTCAAGTATGGTTATAAGAATTCACTTGCAAATGCGGTAATGTCTTTTGACTATAATGACTATGACTACAATGAAGCAATAGATGTATTTGATTCCTCACTTGAATCACTTCAGGTTTATATTGCTGAACTCGCAAGGGAAGACAGTGTACGTTACAGATCCGAAAATACAGGATATACTTTCTCAGATATTGCAAAATCCATTGAAACAATAAGAGGAGAAAATCTTGAACTTCTTTCCTCATATATCACACTTTACAATATGACAAAGGATAAGGAGCATCTTATTGTAAATTATGAATACAGAGTTGAGGATTATAAGCGACGCAGAAAAATTAATGAAGACAGACTTGATGCAATACAGAAAACACTTGATGTTTACGAAAAAAATTCAATTCTGATTTTTGCACAGGCAACAAGCGGTGCTGATGCAACACTTAATCAGTCATCCGAAACTTATGACAATCTTATTGAAATGGAAGTAACGGCAAAAACAAACATTTCATATTATAACCAGCTGATAGATAAATATACTCAGCGAATTGACAATCTGAAGAAAAATGCAAAAAACGGTTCTCAGGAAAAGCTTGAGGAAGACTTTGTAAAGCTTAATGAAAAAATAAACACTCTTCTTGAAAATGCTGAGCTTACTGTTACTGAGTACTATGAAGATGTGGTATTCTTTAATGCATATGAAATTTTACGTCCTGCTTCTGATTCCTTCTTTAAAATTATAAAAGAATCTGTTAAGAACAGCTTCTATACATGCGTTGCGATACTTCTTTTTGAGGCTTCTGCTTATCTGCTGATATGTGTTCTTATGACAAATGCAAAAATCTGTGCGTTCTGCGATGAAAAAATTGTAAGACGTCTGAAAAATAACGGTAAAAAACCAAAAGAAGCCAAAGACAATAAAGAAAGTAAAAATAATAAAAACAAAAAAAGCAAAGGAGGACGCAAATGAATAACGACAACGAAAAAAATATAAATCTTACACTTGTTCAGAATGAAGAAAAAAGTGACAGTGGCATTGCGATTTCCTTTGAAACCATTTTTATACAACTGAAAAAATTCTTTTCACTCTGGATTATTCTTGCCCTGCTGAGCGGTATGCTTGTAACAGGTTGTTCAATCTTTCTTAAAGAAACTGTTCCGAGTGATATGATTACTGCTCTTGTAAGCTTCAATTACGATGGCATAAAATCCGGAATAGCACCGGACGGTAAAAAACTTGATGTAAACAAAATCAAGGCACCGAACATTATTGAAACTGCCCTTACAAATCTTGATGAGTCTCTTGTATATGTTGAACCGATAAGACGTACAATCAATATACAGGGTCTTATTTCAGATGATGAACTGGATCAGATTTCACTTTACAAAAGTGTATACCAGAGCGGTGGTTCAGCGGCACTTGAAGCTGTAAAAAGACTTCTTGCCATGGATTTCAATTCATCATATTATATTATCAATTTCAATAACGAAGCAGCAGGCTTTGATGTTGAAACAGGTAAAAAGATTATTGATGAAATACTCAATGCATACCAGGATTACTTCTTTACAACATACGGCTACAATGCCGCACTCGGTAACTCAATAGTAGCTGTTGATTATACTGAATACGATTACCCGGCAGCTGTTGATATTTTTAAAATTCTGCTTGATGACCTTGACAATTATGTAAGTCATCTTCAGCAGAACGGAAGTGCTGATTTCCGTTCAAGCGAAACAGGATACAGCTTTGAGGATATAAGAAGAAGTATTGAAGTGATCAGAACGGCTGATCTTGAATCTATTTCATCATACATTACCATTTACAATGTTACAAATGACAAGGATCAGCTGATTACCTATTACAACTACAAGATAGAGGAACTCCAGCGTTCTGCAGACGTTCTAAAAACAGAACTCCAGTCTATTTCCGAGTCCATTGATGCATATGAAAAGGATTCCATGCTTATTTTCGGTGAATCAGCCGGTCTTGATGAAACTGAATATTCACAGGCATCTGAAAAGTATGACGAACTTATTGAAGAAAAAATTTCTGTGGCACAGGAATATTCCGCAAAACAGCAGCAGGTTGAATACTATAAGCTCAGACTTGAAACGTTTGAAAAGAACGAAGGCAAAAGAGGCGGCAACACTGAATATGTTGATGAAGTCTTCGCCAAACTTTACGAAAAGATAAACAACCTTATTGACATTACAACAAAAACATCTGATGAATACTATGAAAATATTGTATTCGCAAATGCGTTCAATATTCTTGTTCCGGCAACAGGTGACGAATCGACAGTTCAGATAAACGGTATTCTTATTCCGATAATACTCGTTGAAGCTGTTCTGTTTGCAGCATACATCGGATATGCGTTTATCTCAGCGATTGTTATTGATGTGAAAAGAAAGAAAAAAACAGAATCTATGGAAATTATATCCGAAGAAAATTAATATCTGATAGTTGAAAAGGGCTGTGAAAACAGCCCTCCAGACTGTAGAAAAACCTCAAATTTAATTTTCGTGCCGATTAAATCGGCAGGCAAACTTAATTACGACCAAAGTAAAGGGACGCTTTTTCTTGCAAAGCGTCCCCATTTGAAAAACAGCCCACTGGGCTGTTTTTCAATTCACCCCTCGTAAATGTACCCCAAGGGCACTTCCTTCGGGCGCGCCTCCGATGGAATATTTCGCCGTCTGCGGACGGCGACCAAAGGCTCTGCCGAGTGCCAACGGCATGCAGAGCAGAAACCGCAAACTTTTGCACCACAGGCATGCAAGCAAAAAAGTTTGATCAAAACTTTTAGTTTTG
>JAFQBO010000074.1 GCA_017416665.1 Oscillospiraceae bacterium | reverse complement strand
TCGTGCTCATAACCACAGTCTGAACAAGCCTTAGCTTCATTTACACCCATAGTAATATCATATGTGTGTTCTTCAGCTTCAGCAAGTGTCTTTTTACATGTTGTACAAGATTTTACATGTGTTGTGGAATCCTTTGCAACATAATCTGTTTCATGTGCAAAGAACATGTCAGCGCCACAATCTGTACATTCATGCTTTTCTGTGTCCCATGTATGTACATCTGGATCGTAACCCTTTTCCTTTGTACACTGAGCATCAGGTAACTTATAATCTTCTGATGACTTACCGCATGCACAGATATGTGCGCCATCAGCTACTGTAGCACCGCCGGCTTTTGTGAAATTATGTGCTTCAAATGATGTATCAACCTTATCACCATACTTACACTTATGGTTCTTTGTACCAGCCTGCATTGTATGTGCAATAGTTGCATTGGCAGCACCTGCAATAACATCTACCTCACCTGTGTTATAATCAAATTCAATATCTGTAAATTCTGTAGCGTCTGCTGTGACAGCATATGTTGCCTGACAATCAATTTCAAAAACAACGTTATTAAGGTTTACTTCAGATACTACGTCACTAGCATCAACACCCTTTTCAATAGCAAATGCGCTATTTGAAATCTGAGCCGCACCTGTAACTACAACCTTATTGAGATTTGCAGCTAAGCCTGATACTGTAGCAAAAGCTTTTGTATCTTCAGTAGTTTTACCAATAAGTGTGTAAGCAAGTTCATAAATCACTTCATCCGGGATAGTATAAACTGTGTTTACTGTCTTTGGTGAGAGTGTGAGTACATATTCTGTAGTTGCCTCTGCGTCTTCTGTTGCCGCAGGAGTTACAACACTTGAGATAGTGTAGCTAACCTTTGAATAGCTAACCAATGTACCACTGAAAAGATCTGTTGTAACTGCTTCAGTTTCTTCCGCTGCGAGCTGAACTGCACTGTAATTTGCAGAAATTTCATTCGCTGAAACTGTAGCAGGTACATAAGCAGCCATTGAAGCAACCATTGAAATGGCTGTCAGGAGACTGCCCCATTTTTTCAATTTCATTGAAAAAACCCCTTTCTTATAAAAAATTTTTTGATTTTGAACACCGTCGCTCTGGCACGACGGCACTCCCTTACCACAATTTATAATATTAAATTGTAATTCTATTATACCTTATTTTCAGAAAATGTCAATCTTTTTTTTGATAAAAATTTGTTATAATCTTAAAAATTGGCATAGGTACGAAATTTTGACCTCTTTTTTATGCAATTTTTATATATAATTTTTACCGCTTTGTTTACATTTTCCCATTTCTTTCCTTTTATGGAAATTACTTCTCCGGTGGATTGTTAAGACCGTATGCAAGCGTCATGAGGCTGTCGGACAAATGTACGTTCTCCACTACTATTCCGTCAACGGCTCTGATGTCGTAGTGACTGAAATTCCAGAACGCCTTGATTCCGCAGTCTGTAAGCCTCTGTATGAGCTTTTCAGCCGCTGTCTTAGGTATGCACAGTATGGCACACACCGGATTGTTCTTTTCACAGAAGCTCTCCAGCTTTTCTATCGGCATCACAGGCAGTTCCGATATGACCGTACCGCAAATCTGCGGATCTTTATCAAATATCCCGATAAGCTTAAAGCCTCTTTTGTTAAAGTCCATATGTACAGTCAGAGCCTTGCCGAGGTTGCCCGCACCGATTAATACAGTGGGATTTCCTGCGTCTATGCCCAGTATTCTGCTGATTGCCGCACGAAGTTCAGGAACGTTGTAGCCATAGCCCTGCTGTCCGAAACCGCCGAAGCAGTTCAGGTCCTGACGTATCTGCGACGCTGTAAAGCCCATCCTTTCGGAAAGCTCCCTACTTGATATACGGACTATACCGTTTCGTTCAAGTTCTCCCAGAAATCTGAAATATCTCGGGAGACGCTTTATAACGGGTGATGAAACTATGGATTTTGGCATATTGACCTCCCGTTCTGTTGGTATGATAAATTATTTTACGAGATTTGCAAGTCGTGTGTTGATTTCTTCGAGGAATTCCTTTGAATTTACCTTTTTCTTGTTTTCGAGTGATGAAAGCATATAGAGATCGCCTGTCATGATGCCTTCTTCGATTGTCTGGATTGTAGCCTTTTCGAGGTTGTCTGCAAAGCTTACGAGTTCTGAAATACCGTCAAGTTCGCCTCTCTTGCGTAAAGCACCGCTCCATGCAAAGATAGTTGCAACAGAGTTTGTTGAAGTTTCTTCACCCTTTAAGTGCTTGTAGTAGTGACGCTGAACTGTACCGTGTGCAGCCTCGTATTCGTAGATGCCGTCA
Source organism: Oscillospiraceae bacterium (assembly GCA_017416665.1). GTDB lineage: Bacteria > Bacillota > Clostridia > Oscillospirales > Ruminococcaceae > Porcipelethomonas. Next base: position 537 of record JAFQBO010000074.1, on the reverse strand, counting down.
GGTGAAACGAGAACTGATGTCATCATAGCAAGGCTTCCGAAAGCTGTTGAAACCATGTCTGACATAACGTCGCCGTCATAGTTCTTACAAGCCCAGATGTAGCCGCCGTTTGAACGGATTACTCTTGCAACGGCATCATCAATAAGTGTGTAGAAGTATTCAATGCCTGCCGCATCAAACTTTTCCTTGTATTCCTTTTCAAAGATTTCTGCGAAAATATCCTTGAATCTGTGGTCATACTTCTTTGAGATTGTGTCCTTTGTAGCAAACCATAAATCCTGCTTTGTATCAAGAGCGTAGTTAAAGCATGACTTTGCAAAACCTTCAATACTCTTGTCTACGTTGTGAAGACCCTGAATAATGCCGTTTCCGTCAAATTCATGGATAGTCTGTCTTGTTTCGTTTCCGTCCTTGTCTGTGTAAACGAGTTCAGCCTTGCCGCCGCCCTGAACCTGCATTTCAGTGTTCTTGTAAACGTCGCCGTAAGCGTGACGGGCAATAGTGATAGGGCTTGTCCATGTAGGGATATATGGTGTG
>JAFQBO010000073.1 GCA_017416665.1 Oscillospiraceae bacterium | reverse complement strand
TACTTTTCTTGTGCAAGCAAGAAAAGTAAATAATATGAAGGAACGTTAAATATAAATTTATCTTACAATAAACCATCGTGTATTAAATTATAATAACGCTTAAATTAAATTCGAAAATGTCCAGTCGGGACACCGACAAATATAAATTTATCTTATTATAAACCGGTTCAGGTTAATTAAAGTGAGGATGAAAACATGAAAATTCTGAATTTGCACGGATATAAGGGAAGCAGTGAAAATTGTGCATGTACGACATTATGTGAGATGGGTTTTGAAGTGTTGTCGCCTGAGCTTGAGTATGACAACTGTCTGCCTGAGGAAATTCTGCAAACACTTGATAAAGCAGTGACTCAAAACAATATTGATTTGATTGTCGGAACAAGCCTTGGTGGTTTTTATGGTGCCGTACTTTCAGCACGTACAAAACTTCCTGCAATTTTTATAAATCCGTGTCTTATGCCGTTTGTATATCTGCCAAGACTTGGTTTTCAGATGAGTACAGATCCATTTATACCGCTATTTGGCGAACTTATTAATATAGATAAGCAGAACATTTCGGTCATTGTTGGTGGAAAAGATGAAATCATTGATTCACATGATTTTACTGAAAACTTTTTTGCAAATGAACGTTTTCGTATTGTTCCTGATGGAAAGCATTCTGGTGCGACACTTCCGTTAAAAGAATATTTTACTGATGTAATCAGTTGTTACAGTAAGGAGAAAAATGATAAAAGGTGTTATTTTTGATATGGACGGGCTTATGCTCGATACCGAAAAACTGCTGATGAGATTCTGGATTGAGTCGGCAAAGGAGCATGGTTTTGACATGACACGGGAACATGTACTGTCAATCAGAAGTCTTGCAGGAAAGTATGCATCACCCAAATTACAGAAAATTTTTGGTGAAAGCTTTGATTATACGGCTGTACGTCAGAGACGTATTGAGCTTATGAACGCATTTATTAAAGAAAACGGCGTTGAAAAAAAGCCGGGTCTTGACAGTCTGCTTGAATATCTCAGGAAAAACGGCTATAAAATCGCCGTGGCTACAGCAACAGACAAGGAAAGAGCATACATGTACCTTACTTCAGTAGGCGTGTGGGATTATTTTGATGAATTTGTCTGCAATGCAATGGTTGAAAACGGCAAGCCTGCACCTGACATTTATCTGAAGGCGTGTGAAGTGCTGAAACTCTCACCGGATGAATGTGTGGCTCTTGAGGATTCTCCCAACGGCATAACCTCGGCTTACAATGCAGGCTGTCTGCCGGTAATGGTTCCGGATCTCTCTCAGCCTGATGAGGAAATTTCAAGGCTTTTATACAAAAAAATTGACACCCTTGATTGTCTTATAGATGTTCTGGAAGCCGAAAATAAAGAGTTCAACAAGAAATTTTGAAAAAAATATAAAATTTTAGATATTTTGTGCAAAAAACACTTGCATTTTTCAAAAAGATATGTTATAATAAGTTTACAAAATAACCAATGAAAATTGGCTAAGGAGGTAAACATCTTGAAAGTAACTATTACAGCTAAGAAAATGCAGGTTCCGCAGGGATTCACAGAATATGCGGAAGAAAGAATCGATTCAAAACTCAGCAAATTTTTCGGGGATGATGCAGAAGCAAAGATTACAATTTCAGAGCATAAAAACCAGATTATTCTGGAACTTACAGTGAAATACAATAACATGATATATCGTGCAGAGAGAAAAGCAGCGGATAAGAACGACGCTCTTGACAGCGTAGTTGATATTATTATCAGACAGATCAGAAAGAATAAGACAAAAATTGAAAAGCGTCTCAAGGATAATGCGTTCAAGGATGCATATGCAGAACCGGACGAAGAAACAAGCTATGACGTTATCAGACACAAGAAGTTCGTGATGCGTCCTATGGATGTGGATGAGGCTATCCTTCAGATGAATATGCTCGGACATTCATTCTTTATGTTCAGCAACGCACAGACAGGCGGAACAAACGTTGTTTATAAGCGTGATGACGGCAATTATGCTGTTTTAGAGCCTACAAAGGAATAATTACATATTTGATAAAAAGGGACGTTTTTCAGCGTCCCTTTAGTTTGGAAAGAAAGTCTGTTTTATGCTGACGGGCGAGCAATGCTCGCCCCTACTATGTTGTAACATTTAAAACTATATGATAATGTAGAGGTCGATGCCCACATCGACCCGTTGTAAATTATATGAAAATTGCGGGCCGATGTGGGCATCAGCCCCTACAAATTAAAAGTGCAGAAAGTGAAATTTTAATTGTTACAATGTACTACAAATGGATTAAATGTGTTGTTTGTATGTAGGGGCGACCAGTGGTTGCCCGCTATTTTTAAGTTTTTTGCAGTTTTATAGATGACTTT
>JAFQBO010000072.1 GCA_017416665.1 Oscillospiraceae bacterium | reverse complement strand
CGCCTTCACTTGTATCAGGAACAAGCAGACCGCCGTTTGCATTCATAAATCCTCTCGGCCCCGGAATATCCGTTGCAAAAACCGGAAGGCCGAGTGTGTCAGCCTCAAGCAGAACAAGTCCAAGACCCTCGTATCTCGATGGAAGCATGAACAAATTGCATCTTTTCAGCACAGGCATAGGATTCTGCATTGATTTGATGACAATGATCTCTGCACGGCTTTTTTTGGCATATTCAAGTGTTTCTTCATAAAGTTCACCTCTGCCGCCTATGATTACCAGTACGCTCTGAGGATAGGAGTCATGGAAACGCTCAAATGACTTCATAAGACGCATATGCCCTTTTTCAGGCGAAAAACGTCCGATTGTGATGAATTTCATCTTATCAGGTGCAAGAGCTGCTTCAAGCTCCTGTACTGTAACATTACTCTCGGTTTCAGGCTGGAATTCGATAGGAAAATCAGCTCTTGCAAGAACACTTCTGAAATCATGACAGTTAGGGACAACGGCAAAATTATCATCTGTACTCTTACTTATTTCTATTGTAGGACGACGCATATCCTCCGTTACAAGTGCAACCGTTGAAAATTCTCTGTACGCATTACGGAGCGTGAGGAGATGCTGGTTTTTACGGAGTTTTATTTCCTCAGGCATATTGTTATGAACAAAAATTACATTTCTGCCCTCAAAAGAACGGAAAAGATTAATTATTCCGTACTCATATCCTGTAAAATGTACTGCACATTCTGTCGGGATACAACCGAAAATACGCTGCCATTCTCTTTTGTAAAGCCTGTCGATACGTTTTTTAACAAGCTTTAATTCAGAATTTCTCTTGAAATAAAGATAATAGCAGATAAGCTCTGAAAGCGTGAAATGACTTTTTCCACGGATTGGAACTATGTCCACAAGTTTTCGGAGCTTTTCCGGATCTATGGAGGTTTCATCGATTGATTCGGAACGGAAAGTGATACAGCATTTCTTTACTTCATCCTCATCAAGCAGTGAAAGAAGATTGAGAAGTGATGTTGTAAGACCGTTCTGTTTGAGTGAACCCGAATAAATTAAAGTTCTTTTCTGACCATCATAAACGGATTTTCCTTCAGGTGGCAATTTGTTGAGTACCGCAAAAACAGAGTTTTTATCCTCAAGAAAAAGTCCTGTATATATACCGTTTAACTGATATGCTTCAGCAAATTCAACTGCGTTTTCACATACTATATAATCGGAAATAAGATATGAATGACGTATTGCATCAAAATCACAGTCATGAGAAAGCCTGCCGAAGGAAATGATTATCTGTCCCTGTTTTTTTATAAAGTAGTCAGGGAGAGCGTTGTCGGTCAGTATATATTTGCATGAACTGAGAGTTTTCATTGTGACGTTTCTTTCAGCAGACGGGATTGAAATGTTTTCACATTCTCCGCATATAAGAATACCTTTGAGTTCTGCGGATTTATTCAATGCCCTTACATACCTGCTCTGCCTTACAGCATCAGACAACGCTTTTTTTACAGCATGTATATCCAAAATAGTTCTCCTTTTCTGGTTGTCATTAAACACATTATAACCCTCTTTGACGGATTTGTCAACTTTTTCTGCTTTTGCCGATTGATTTTTTGCGAAAACAACAGAAATTTGACGATGATAATTGTGACCTTTTTCGCATTTATTCATTTACTATTGACTATTAATCCACATTTTGGTATAATAAAATAAATATAGGTAAAATCTGTTTCAGATTAAAACATTAAATTCAAGCAGGTTAATATTATGAATAATAAAGAACAATATAAAAGAATAATATCATTCTTTTCAAGCTTTATACTTCTTGTGGCACTTGCCGCAGACTTTATTTTTATATGGTATGAATGTTACAGTGATGTTATCGTTCTGCCGTTTTACAGACGTGGTAACTGGGTGGTTATTGCGATTTACATGGTTCTGACGTATATTTTCTTCAAGGCTTACGGCGGACTGACCATGGGTTATCTGAAGCGGTCGGATATGCTGTATTCGCAATTCATATCCATAACAGCGGTAAATATTATAACTTATTTTCAGATAAGCGTTATCGGACGTGACTTCATGAAGGGCTGGCCGATGCTGTTACTGACGCTTACTGACTTTATAATTATAGCATTGTGGATAATTGCAAACAATAAAATATATCTTCATCTGTATCCTCCCCGAAAACTTATCATTATTTACGGAAGCAGGAATGCCGCTACTCTGACCAATAAAATGAGCAGACGTGAGGACAAGTACATGATCTGTGAATCTGTCAATATTCACGAAGATCTAAAAAAAATCAAAGAAGAAATTCTGAAATATGAAGGCGTTATTATCTGTGATGTAAGCGGACAGATAAGAAATGACATTATAAAATTCTGCTTTGATCATTCAAAAAGAGTGTATCTTTCACCAAAAATTTCGGATATTCTCATCAGAGGCGGTTCAGACATCAACCTTTTTGATACTCCGCTCATTCTTTGCAGAAACAGCGGACTTTCGTTTGAACAGCGTCTGCTGAAACGTATTCTTGATATACTGCTGTCTCTTATTGCTGTAATTATTCTTTCACCTTTTATGCTTATTATTGCAGCGGCAATTAAAATAAATGATGGTGGTGACATACTTTACAAGCAGAAACGTCTTACCATAAACGCAAAGGAATTTTATGTGTATAAATTCAGAAGCATGATTCCTGATGCGGAAAAGACAGGCATAAAGCTTGCAACAGATCATGACCCGAGAATTACAGCTGTCGGAAGGTTCCTCAGAAAAACACGTCTTGATGAAATTCCGCAGTTCTTCAATATCCTGAAGGGTGACATGTCACTCGTAGGGCCACGTCCTGAGCGTCCGGAGCTTACCGAAAAATATGAAACGGAAATGCCTGAGTTCAAGTTCAGACTCAAAGTCAAGGCGGGTCTTACAGGTTATGCACAGGTTCTCGGTGTTTACGATACAACACCTCTGGACAAGCTTAAAATAGATCTTATGTATATTGAAAAATATTCACTTGCACTTGATCTGAGAATAATACTTATGACTCTTAAAACAATGATTTTCCCGGGAGAATCTAATGAAAAAATCGACATAGAAAAACAGAAACGGAGATAAAATTGGAAAACCTACAGAATTGTATTGAAAAGCTTCTTGACTCAAAGCCGGTATATGACGAACCTGTTCCGCAGATTGAGGAGGGTGGCAAACGCCGTAAAAACAAAAAACTTCTTGCTGAAGAAGAAATGCTGAAAAAGAAGGCAGTGAGTGATTTTGGCTATAACCAGAACGCAATGAATATCGATCTGATAAAAACACTCATAGAACTTCAGCGTTACTGCAAAAAGCTTGAAAACACCATCGAAGAAAGTACTATGGATTATCAGAAGCTTTCTTCAGGCATAAACGTGCTTAAAAAAGAACTGGACACACTTCGTCTGCGTTCGACACTTAACTCAAATCAGATTGAAAAAATGGATGCGGGCCTGTACAAGTATACAGAAAAGCTTGACAGCTATATGCTTAGTATTTCGCCTGGAATCCGTAACACGGACTGTCCTAAGGGCTGTATTGAAACAGATATTTCCGACACTATTGGTTATTTCGATAAAATTGAAGCTGCAAAGCAGAGTGCTGATATGACGGAACTTGAAAAATTCTGTCACACTGCAATGAATAAGAGTCTTGCGGCGGCAAGTGCTTTTGATGAAATTGTTATTGACTTTTATGGCAGTGACAGATATGCTGCATGGCTTTACGGAAATTTAAGCAAGAACTCTATATATAAAATAAAGCTCCTCAAGGAAGGAGATATTCCGAGCGGTCATTTCAGTATTATCTGTACTGAGACGGCTTTCGTACCGAGAAAGCTTATGCTCAAGTCGGCAATAGTGCTTATTACGGGCGAAAAGCCTTTCGAGGACATCAATGCCGATGAACTTCAGAACCTTAAATTCTTAAACGACTGCGGACTTCACACTTATATAACTCTTACAGACACCACTCAGAAGGAATTTGTGGCAAAGGGCTTCAGATGTGTCAAAAATGTTGCTCCTGAAAAGCTTCTTACCGGTGAGATTATTTATACGGTTGAAAAGGCAATGGATAATGCGGTACCGTCCGGAGCGGTTTCATACAACATGCTGAAGGATTCGCTTGAAAACCCTGAAACATTCTATCTTACCGATGCCGATGACATTGCTGACTATCACAAAAACAGATGTGAGGTTTATCCTTACAACGCTCTTGCTGCTATGGAAAGTGCCATTACGGCGTCTGTCAAAAACAATTTCTACCCGACAGGTATAGTAAATGCATGCCGCATCAGTACAGCAATCGACGGAACATTTAATTTTATTGACGGCATGAACTATGTAAATCATCTTAATTATGAAAACCGTAAGAGAATATATGCAAGGGTAAAGTCAATGCTTGAGCCTGATGGAATTTTCATTATGAATGCATACGACAGCATTATTGGTGTAAAAATAAGATCGATAAGAGGCTGGAATTATTATCCGTCATATGAGGCACTCTGGACAAGAGAACAGCTTATAAATGAGCTTGAGGATAACAGATTTAAAATTAAATTCCTTATTCCGACAGGTGCGGGACTTTTTGATAATCTTCCTGCAAAATACAAGAAAACACCTACCGAATGGATAATAGGTGTAACAAAATAAATATTGTATAAGAACAAAAGGAGTAAAAAATGAGAAAAACCAAAATTGTATGTACCATAGGCCCGGCAACCAATTCAAAGGACATGATTAAAAAACTGATGGAAAACGGCATGAATGTTGCGAGATTTAACTTTTCACATGG
>JAFQBO010000071.1 GCA_017416665.1 Oscillospiraceae bacterium | reverse complement strand
GTTGCTGGTGTTGCTGATTTCATGGAAGGTCAGGTTACATCTATTACAGGTGAGAAAGATACTGCTGTTGAAAATTATACAACTCTTAAAAATGAGTATGATGAAATGAAGCCTAAATACGACAACTACGTTGCTGAAGCTGAAAAGCGTGAGGCAGAGGCTATTGAAACAGCAAAAACTGCTGAGTTTGAAAAATTCGATGCACACCTCTCTGATAACGAGAAGTATAGCGATTTGAAGAAAAATCGTGATAATTATACTCTCGATGAAATCAGAAGCGAGTGTGCTATTTTATTTACCGAGAAAAATATTAACACAGATTTTAGTAAGAATCCTAAGAGTGGTGTTCCGATGACTGCCGGAGTTCCTGAAGTGAAACCGGAGGCTGAGATTAATCCTCGTTATGGTGTACTTGCTACAAAATAATTGAAAGTGAGGTATTTCTAATGGATAAAAATTATACTGTTGTTGAAACTTCCAAACTTGCTGCTGTAAAGGGTGGCGGACATCTCTATAGTTTGATTGCTGATGAAGATATTCAGAACGGACATATCGGTTATGTAGGCGATCTTGCAGAAGATGTACAGGGACAGGAAACATATGAGTTCGGTACTTTTGATGCCGATACTATTAACGCTAAGAGAGCTGTGCTTGTTGCTCATCCTGAATGGGATTATGACGAAAGCAAGCGTACAAATCAGGCTCTTTATAATTACATCAATGAAGCTGGTGAGCCTTTCAGAGCTTATAGCTTAATTGAGGGTGATGTATTTGCGGTATCTGCTACTGGTTTTAATGCAAGTGGCGTGGATGGTATTGCGAAAGGTCAGTATGCAATTCTTGAAGCAGGTAAAACAACTCTTAAAATTGTTGCTACTAAAGATGAAACTGTTGGATGCGGTTTTGTCGCTCAGATTGGCGATCCGGTTAAGAGAGGTCTTGGCTTTACAACTGTAAAAGGTCAGACTTATGGCAGACCTTCTACTATGTATTGGGTACATGTTAAGAGAAATGACATCATTGACTAATGATATTTAAAAAATTTGAAAGCGAGGTTATTAATTATGGCTTGTAATATGAGTAAAATTGCAAATTTTTCTAAACCGAAACAGGAATTGATTGCAATGTGTATTGATCATTATACTGGCGATCTTGCAAACTTTGTTGCAGACAATGTAAAGACTGATGCACAGAGTATTGAATCTCAGATTAGAGATCGTATCACAAACGATGTGCTTGGTGGGGCTGAGTTTAACTTCCGTACATATCGTAAGTATAAGAATGACATCTTTGAGGTTATCGAAGTAGTCCTCGACCAGACACTTCCTGAAGGTTGGAAAGAAAATGAATTCTTCAATAGATTTGTTGAAGAAAGACGTGTTGACTTAGGTGATACAAATGAATTCTATGCGGAAGATAATACTTTCTTAACTGTATCTCGTTTCTCTGGAAATCATTGGGATACAATCAGAGAAAGATTTGACATTGGTGCTGCTTTCAGCGTTAAGACTACATGGTTTGAAGTTCATTTCTATAATGAATTTGAAAGATTCATGAAGAACATTGACTCTTTTGCGGCATTAATGGAAAAGGCTCGTAAGTCTTTCCTTAACTCTTTCCAGAATGCACTTTATGTTGCTTTCTCTAACATGGGAGATATTCTTCCTGAAGGTTTCAGCGGCAAGGGTACTTTAAGTACTGATAGCGAAAAAGAAGCTTTACTTCTTATTGCTGAAAAGGTACAGACAGCTACCGGTCATAAACCTGTATTCGTAGGTTCTGCTACTGCACTTCGTAAGTTACAGGGCAAAATCGAAGATAATTGGGTTGCTGAATCTGCAAAAGAAGAACGCAAAAAGAACGGTGTTGTTACTACTTGGGAAGGATACGAACTTGTTGTTCTTCCTAATGTATTTAAGGCTGGAACATATGAGTTTGAGTTATCTACCGATAAGATTCTTATTGTAAGTAATGCTTCTCGTCCTATTAAGTTTGTTTATGAGGGTGAAAGCAGAATGAAACAGATTACCGATGAAAAGGAAAATGCTGATATGACTTATGAAGCTCAGATTCAGACAAAAGCCGGTATCGGTGTAATTGCCGATGAAGTATTCGGTGAATGGACATTAGCTTAAAATTTTTAATAAGGGAGTGAATTTGAATGGCGCAGAATGAAAATGCAACTGTAAAAGCTGCTACAAATGATACTGCAAAATCCATTCGTGATAACGATAAAGTTATCGTAAAAGCCCTTGTTCCTAACGTGCATTATACTTGTCCTAAGACTTTGGATTATTTTAATTGGGCGGAGGTTGGCGAAGAGCAGGAAATGACCTTCGCTCAGTTAAAACTTATGAAAAATAAACATAAGGGTTATTTCACAAAGAAATGGCTTTATCCGAAGAATGAAATAGCATTGAGAAAACTTGGTATTGACGATATATTTGCTGTTAAGTTTACAAGAGCAGATATGAAATTGCTTTATGGCAATGATGTTGATGCAGTCAAGGATAAGATTTGCTATGTAACGGAAAAAGATAAGCCTGAAGTAATCGAAAAGATTAAG
>JAFQBO010000070.1 GCA_017416665.1 Oscillospiraceae bacterium | reverse complement strand
GCTGGAACGACTACGCAAAAACTGCCGTTTTCTACAGGTCGGACAACAGTGTTGCATGGGAAAGTCTGCTTGTGGGAAACGAGTGCTATGTTCCGTCGGAGGTGCTTGCGGATAACGGCTGGATTTACATCGGTGTCAGAGGTGTGAAGTCGGGGACGGGTGCGGTTAAAACTTCAATGCTTATCCGTTACAAAGTGGAAAAGGGTGCAAACGGCAATTACACTTATCAGCCGTCGCCTGAAATCTATCAGCAGATTCTGACAGCATATTCAGATATGAAAAATGATCTTGCTGTGGAAAGAGCAAGAATTGACAGTCTTTCACGTCTTGAAAACGGCTCTACAACCGGTGATGCCGAACTGGCGGACATTCGTGTTGATGCGGACGGCAATATTTATGAAACGGCAGGTGATGCTGTAAGAGGTCAGATTGCTGAGGAAAGAAAACGTCTCAGCACAACAGCCGTATTTATCAACGGTACGCCGTCAGTCGTCTATGACAGTACCAATACCAGAACAGTTTCGGTTACTTTCCCTGAAAAGGTTCACGTCTACTGCAACAGTAAAAGATATGAGCTTTCACCATGTACCGTTACGGCAGATCTCAGCGTTACTCTGGAAGGTACGGACATTGTCGGTATCGCTTCGCTTTTTGAAGTGGTTTTCTGTACCGATACAAATTCCGCACAGATTGTCTATGCAGGCAGAATTCCTGAAAACGCTGTGCTGATTGGTACTGTTTACAAAGATACCTTTACGCCGTCAACAGATGCCGGAAATGAAACGAATTTCTATCCCGACAGTCTGAAGCCGATGTTTGTACACTGCTACAGCGGTGGTTATATCAGCTCTGAGCGGAGTGATACGGGCTATACAATTCATTTTTCACTTGAAACGTTTATCTACTACAACAGACAGGTGTTCATACTTTCGGCAGGCAGGCATGAAGTGACTTTTCCGTCAAATCAGACAACGGTAAATCTGCACTTCCTTCTTTTTGATTTGCAGACATGTGAAATCTCTCTCAGCGGACACCGCTACAAAATCCCGATGAATAAGGTTGTAATCGGTTATGTTCACCGTCTTGACGGGGTTCATCTCTTCAATGACATCAGCAAATATGATTTCGCAAACAATGGTCTTGTGCCGATTCTTTACGGTGTAAGCGGAAAATATATCACCGTCGACAGCAAAAGCAAAACCGTTACCATGCCTCCTGACATGCTTGCGGTATGCTCGGTAAACGAAAATGTAAACTTCATTCAGATGACTCCGCTGACAGGTGATCCGTCAGAGTTTGTTACTCTGTCCCATGCGGATTTCGATTCGACGGCTCTTGTCTGTGTTTTTAACGTCCGTACAAGGGAATTCTCACTGAAAAAATATTCCGATAAAATTTATCAGAATGAATGGCTCATCTTTACAATGAGAACTACCTCGGGTCAGCTGGGCTGCACGGTTCCGTACTTCTGGGACGGTAAGTTTATGGGCGAAATTGCTCTCGGTGATGACGGAAATGTTCAGGTCGAAGCTGTTCCTGTACCCGACAACTGTTTCATCAAGTCAATCGAACACAGAGGTCATATCCAGTCACTTACCGAAAATACCCTCAGAGCTTTCAGAGCGTCAAAGGAGGCAGGTTTTGATTACATTGAATGTGACGTGCGTTTTACCTCCGATTCGG
>JAFQBO010000069.1 GCA_017416665.1 Oscillospiraceae bacterium | reverse complement strand
CTCCTTATTCAGTAATGGTGTCTCAGCTTACAAGATTATTATACCATAATCCTTCCATTTCCGTCAAGACACAAGAAAATCTTTAGAATACATATTAAAAATCATCAATATATCGTATGTGCAGTACAGATGAAGGATTATCTATATGACTGTATTAACATACTTTGACGAAATCAATGTCCTGACTATGTCAGCATATATACAGCATAAAAAGCTTTATTATCAAATTCAGAAATAATTATACTGCGGCATTGTGCCGCAGTATATCAATAAATTATTTATTCAGCAGCCAATCAATTGCGTTGACAACTTCAATGCCTTCATAGTCACCGAGAGTAAAACGGTCAAGGGTGAGTATTGTTTTTGGATAGTTGTCGGATATGTTTTGCAGCGGAGTTATTTCTCTTTTAAATGTGTTCTCATCTATAAGTGATGCAGTTACCTGATAATAGTGTAAACGATTGTTTTTTTCGGCAATGAAATCAACCTCAGTCAGACCAACCTTGCCGATATTCACTTTAAAGCCTCGTCGTAATAGTTCAAGAAATACAATGTTTTCAAGAGAAAATCCAAGATCGTAATTCCGACGGGGGAGTAGATAACGACGTATTCCTGTATCTACAATATATAGCTTCTGATTCATTTTCAAAGTTTGTTTTCCTACAATATCATATCTTTCAACAGGATAGAAGATAAAAGCCTCCACCAGTGCATCGAGATAATCATTTACAGTATTGGCACTTACCTTTCTGCCTGATGATGTAATATAGTCGGATATACTTTTTACAGAAACAGGACTTCCTACTGAACTTGCGAGAAATTTCGCAATATTTCTCAAAAGTGATAAATCAGTTATTTTTCTTTTATTCGGATCATTTTCACGGCGTTTTTGTCTTTCTTCAATGTCTTTGATAATGATAGTATTATATATACCTTCAAGATACATATCTGCTTTTTCTTTTGAATCATCAATTTGTGCAATGTACGGAAAACCGCCATTCTGCATATATTCAGCAAAAAGTTCGTCGTAATTATTTTTTTCTTTCAGTTGACAGAATTCAGAAAATGAAAGAGGAAGCATAGAAATTTCAACATATCGTCCCGACAGCAAAGTTGCTAATTCGCCTGACAGCATATATGCATTTGAACCTGTGATATAAATATCTGTTTTTTCTTTGATGTAAAGGCTGTCGACTGTCTTTTCAAAGCTTTCTACTTTCTGAATTTCGTCAAGGAAAATATATGTGTATCTATCAGGAATCAGTCTTTCCTTGATGTAGCTGTAAAGCTTGTGATAATCCAGAAGCTCTTCGAATTCAAGGTCTTCAAAGTTTATAAAGATTATCTGTTCGGAAGATACACCTGTGCTAATGAGGTAATCACGATATTGTTCCAACAGAGTGGATTTTCCACATCTGCGTATTCCTGTCACAACCTTGATTACATCTTTTTCACGCCATTTTTTTATTTTCTCCAAATATTCCTTGCGTTCAACCATTGAAAACACCTCTCTTTTTTGAATCTCTGTATAAATTATAGCATATTTATCATTTAAAGTCAATATAAAATGCCGATTTCGGAATTTTAAATATCACTATTAAATTAGTATTCCGATTTTGATTATAGTTATACTTGTATTATTTTATTAAATATGATATAATGGAAATTGTAAATTTATATAGACAGGAGATATGTATAATGAAAAAAGCAATTTTATTTGATCTGGACGGCACGCTGTGGGATTCTTCTCAGCAATGTACTGAGGCGTGGAATGAATGTATTCGTACAAAAACCAATTTGACAAAGCAGATTACAGCTAACGATATGCATAGATTTATGGGGAAAACTATAGATGTTATAGCAGCAATGATGCTGCCTGAATTGTCAGAAGAAGAGCAAATGAGGATTATCCGACTTTGTACTGATTATGAGAAACCATATCTGCAAAATCATAAGGCACAATTATATCAAAACGAGCGTGAAACTCTCGAAATGCTTTCAAAGGAATATGAATTGGGAATAGTCAGCAATTGTCAGGACGGATATATTCAGGTATATCTGGAGCAATGTGGATTTGCGGACTTATTCTGTGATTTTGAATGTGCAGGAAGAACAGGAAAGTCCAAAGGTGAAAATATACGTCTTATAATGGAACGTCAAGGAATTGAAAAATGTGTATATATAGGTGATACACAAGGGGATTGTGATGCTGCCGCAGAGGCTGGAGTTGCGTTTGTACATGCCGCATATGGTTTCGGAACAGCTGATAATGCGGTGGGAGTTTTAACACAGCTATCTGATTTGCCTGAAATTGTACAAAAATTATTTGGTTAAGAAAACACCCGTCAGAACCGCTATAAAAGGCTCAGACGGGATTTTTTTACTGTTTTTCACTTAGGTATAGCTCAAATCTGTTTTGGAGAATATTGACACATTCATCAATAGAGCGATTTCCGTCAAAAACGTAGTCGCTTTCCTCTTTGATTATCTGTTCAATATAAGTATTTACAAAGGGTTCAATTTTCACATTTTCAATGAAATTTTTAAGCTGATTATTTTGTTCTTTTGATAATTTCATTTCGCTTCCGTCAGGCAGGGTGACAGGAGCATTTATAGAATTTTCAATATTTTCAGATAAATCAAAAAGCTCATTTACTACAGATTTTTTCACAGGTATACCATGACTTCTGTCGCTT
>JAFQBO010000068.1 GCA_017416665.1 Oscillospiraceae bacterium | reverse complement strand
TTTATATTTGTCGGTGTTTTTATTTTGTAAAATTTTTGTAGGGGCGACCAATGGTCGCCCGTTTGAATTATAATTTATTTTGCGGGCGAGCAATGCTCGCCCCTACATGAAAATAACGAATTTCAGCCATTTGTAGGGGACAGCGCCCACGACGTCCCGTTATAAATCATACAAAATTACGGGCTGATGTAGGCATCAGCCCCTACAGATGATAGGTACAGGCAATAAAATGTTAATTTAGTAAATATAAATTTATTTATAATTTTTGTATTGTTGTTTATTCTGTATTTTCCTTGACAAAATTATGAATATAAGCTATACTTATCATAAGAATGTTTAATTCTGATAAAAATATTATTTGGAGAAAAATCATGAAAAAAGTTATAACATATGGTACATTTGACCTTCTTCATTATGGTCACATAAATATTTTAAAGCGTGCAAAGGCACAGGGCGACTACCTTATCGTTGCTCTTTCAACAGATGAATTCAACTGGAATTCAAAACAGAAAAAATGTTACTTTACATACGAACAGAGAAAACAGCTTCTTGAAGCTATAAGATATGTTGATCTTGTTATTCCTGAAGAAAACTGGGAGCAGAAAATCAATGATGTAAAGGAATTCAAGGTGGACACTTTTGTTATGGGCGATGACTGGACAGGTAAATTCGATTTTCTCAAAGATTACTGTGAGGTTGTATATCTGCCGAGAACTCCTGAGATTTCAACTACTCAGATAAAAAATGATCTCAAGTAATTTGCCACGGAGGAATTTATGGCACGAAATAAACTGATTAATAAGCTAAAAACCCGTATATGGTTTACTCTTTACTATGAATTTTATCTGAAATCAAAGATCAATCCAAACAAAGTTTTTATAGAATCAAGAAGTGGCAGTGATCTTGCAGGTAATATCCTTTATATAACAAAGGAGCTTTCAGAAAACCCTGATTACAAGCATTTAAAGCTTTGCATTTCCGCAAAGAATTTCAAGAAAAATGATGTAAAGGCAATACTTAAACAGTATAACATAAAAAATATCAAGCTTTTAAGAGCCGAATCAATAACCTACTACAAACATCTTTCAAAGTCAAAATATCTGGTAAACGACACAACCTTCCCAAGACGTTTTATTAAAAAGGACGGTCAGATTATTCTGAACACCTGGCATGGTACTCCTCTTAAAAACATGGGACGTCATGTCGAAAACGAAGTCTACAACATGGGTAATGTTATGAGAAATCTCGTTTTCAGCGATTACCTTGTATTTCCAAACGAATACATGAAGGAAAAAATGGTAAGTGCCTACATGCTGCAGAACCTCAGTAAGACAACTATTCTCAATGAAGGTTATCCGAGAAATTCAGTCTTTTTTAATGAAGAAAGACGTAAAGAATTAAGACGTCAGTTTAATGTTGAAAATAAGGAAGTTATTGTTTACATGCCTACATGGCGTGGCAAAGTAAACAGTTTTGATATTGAGCGTGTTCTTTCAGAAACCGAAAGCTTTCTCAGTGAAATGGACAGTCGACTTAAGGACAATCAACTTTTATATGTCAAGTATCATCCTCTCATGAAACTCGATTTTTCAGATGATGAATATAAACACATCAAGGCTTTTCCATCAGGATATGAATATTATGAAATACTCAACATGTCCGACACCCTTATCACTGACTATTCAAGCGTTTTCTATGACTACGCAAACTCACGCAGAAAAATTATTCTTTATACATATGACAAGGAAGATTATTTCAGCACAAGAGGCGTTTATGAATCTCTTGACAATTATCCGTTCCCACAGGCAAACACCGTTGACGAGCTTATTAAGGCAATCAACACACCTAAGAATTACGACGATACCGAATTTATCAAAAATTACTGTACTTATGATAATCCTGATGCAGCTAAAAAAATCTGTCAGAGAGTTTTCCTTGACAAAAAAGTCTGCAATGAAGAAAAGCTTGTTCCAAATGGCAAGAAAAATGTTCTTATTTATGGTGGAAACCTTGACAAAAACGGCATCACAACAGCACTTCTTTCAGTTCTTGACAACATAGATCTCAAAAAAAACAACTACTATATATCATTCCGTGAAAGAAATCTCCGCCCTGCTCCGAACAGAACATCTGTCCTTCCGGAAGGCGTTGATATTATACCGATAAGCTCTGAAATGTCGTTTGACTTCAAGACATCACGAGCTTATAAGGGATTAACAAGACGTGGTAAGGAAAAGTGCAAAAAACAGCTTACACATGCTTTTGAACGTGAAATCAGACGTCATTTTTATGGAATTGACTTTGAACATGTTATTCATTTCAACGGCTATGAAAATATTATAGTTGGTTTGATTACAGCTTTTGATTCAAGAAAGACGATTTTCGTTCATAATGACATGGTTCAGGAAATTGTCACAAGAAACAATCAGAATATTCATCTTCTCAACTGGGCATATAATGTCTGTGATAATGTCATTACAGTTTCAGAGGATATTGTAGCTCCTACCGAACAGATAAGCGGCAGACGTGATAACATCAAGGTCATCAGTAACTTCCACAATCATGAAAATGTTGTGGCAAGAGGTGAACTCCCGATCGAATTCCAGAAGGATACCGAAATTTTCTGTCCGCATGCAGATGGTATAAATCATATTCTTAATTCAGACGGCATCAAGTTTATCACCATCGGACGTTTCTCACCTGAAAAAGGACATTTCCGCCTTATTGAAGCCTTTGAGGAATTTCATAAGGATTATCCGGATTCAAAGCTTATCATTATCGGCGGTCTTGGTACACTCTATAACAAAACCATTCAGAAAGCCAAATCAAGTGAATGCTGGGACAGTATCGCACTCATAAAGTCGGTTCAGAATCCTATGCCTATCTTAAAAAAATGTAACCTGTTTATACTTTCATCAATCTATGAAGGTCTTGGACTGGTTATGCTTGAGGCTGATTCACTCGGTGTTCCGGTATTCTCCACAGATGTAAACGGCCCTAGTAACTTCCTTAAACAGTACGGCGGTTATCTTGTTGAAGACAGTACAGAAGGTATCTTACAGGGTATGTACGACTATGCCGAAGGAAAAGTTAAACCGCTTAATATTGACTATGCAAAGAGAAATGCTGAAATCAGAGCGGAATTTGAAAAAATATTATAAAAAAATCCTCCGATTTTCGGAGGATTTTTAAGTTGTTTATCTGAAATCGTCAATATTGAATTTATAATAGCTGTCAAGATCTCTTTCCTTGAGTTCTTCGATCAACTTCATGTGTTCTTCCATCTTTTTGTAGTTTTCACTTTTGGTTATATCTATTGGATAACTTATTGCATCAGGTATACTGAAGTTTTCAAAGGTTCCGTCGCAGTCAAGCATCAGCCATGAGAAGCTTTTCTGCTTAACGTTGGCACTGATAACATGTATCATTTTATAGCTTTCGCCGTCAACGGTTACATCAGCTTTTATTTCAAAAGAATCATAATCGTCAATTTTAAGCTGTTTAAACTGTGTTATTTCAATACTGTCATAATTATTTCCATATTCTTCGACATACATTTCTTCAGTCTTTGCAAGAAAATCTTCAGTCGGAATTATTTCTTCTGTTATTTCTATGGTAATATTTGTTTTTGTATCAAGATACTGGATTACAGCAGGGAATGATCTGATTGGATCTGACTGATTATCCGTAGCAACACCACCTGTAGAAATCTCCCATCCGTTTTCCATTGTAAGTACACAGGAGTAATTCATAAGAGTGAAAACCTTATTGGAGTGACTGTAGCTTTTGGGAATAGTTTTGTCTTTGTTCAGAATACTGAGATCTGAATTAGTAATGGCAGTGAGTTTTTTTCTTGTTTTATCTGCCGGTTCTTTGACTGTAACCATTGTTTGTATCGATTCAGCTTCTGCTGTGGTTGAAGCTGTGGTATTAACCTGTTGTGCGGTTTCTTCGCTGTTATCTGAACCACAGGCTGTAAATGACGACAATAAACATGCTACAGCTGTTAATAAAACAATTATTTTAAATTTTTTCATGTCTGCACTTCCTTATTTATCTGTTATTTCTGAGTTTATTTCGATGTCATTAAGCAAAATTCTTTTCATAACACATAAATCAAAGACATTAAGCTTACCATCTTTGCAGAGATCTGCAGTTTCAAGGCTGACAGGCTGAGTATCTGACGCATTGTAAAGCCATTTTTTGAGCAATATCGCATCAGCAATACCTGTTGTACCATCAGCATTAATATCGCCCGTTTCGTTGCTGTTGTCTGAAACCGTTACAGTGAATGAAGCAGAAGCAGTCCCAAAATTTACATAAATATTGTATGTTCCTGCTTGAGTATTGTCAAACTCTGAGGAATCAATGGAAATTGGAGTTCCGTTGTCTATGAGCTGCTGATAATCCCGATCGATAATACAGCCTATTTCTTCCATGCCATCAATATAGTTTGTAATACTTCCGTTAAGACGTAACCCTGTTAAATCAAGTTCTTCACCTGTTTTGTAGTCTGTTTTATCGGGCAGGTTGCTGACAGATATTGAATAGGTAGTTTCTGAAACAGCTGTAGCTTCAAGAGTAATTTTTTTGTTATCATGATCTATTTCCTTGACTGTGATTGTGCCTTCACCAATGTATTTTTCATAATAGCTTGGTAAGAAAACAGGTAAAACACGATTATTAATTACATAATCATAGCAGAGCAGATGAGTGCTTGTATCAATTACATCACCTTCATTAAGAGTACGTCCGTCAACATATGTGATGCCGTCAAGCTCAGGTGCAATATAAAATGTAGTTACATCAATTCCAACCAGTTCAGCATCAAACGGAAGTATATAATCTTCTTCCGAAATAAAGGCAATATCATAGCCTCCATTTTCATTTACAATATTTGCTATACCGCCAACATTTTTTTCATCATAATGAATAGTATCATATTTGTAAAGCTTTGTGCCGAGTGTAAGCTCTGATGCGTTATAATATGTGCTTGTTTCAACATCGTCTGAAACGGTTATTTTAATCGATTTATCTGTTCCGTGACTTGCTGACACTGTGATTTCAGCAATGCCGTTACTTATTCCTGTGACAACGCCGTTTTCGTCTACAACAGCTATAGTTTCATCACTTGAACTGAAAGAAACCATCTGCTCTGCACCAGTTGTCCATTCAAGCTCAAGCTGGACACTTTCGCCTACAGCAATAATGTCTTTTGTAGTTGTTATTTCTTTGACAGATGCAATTATGCTTAATGCACTGACAGAAGTTTCTGAATTGCTTACAGCCCATGCAGTTGAACAGCACAAGCATCCAGCCAGAAGAACAGATACTATTTTTTTACTCATAATCTCATTTACTCCTTATAATGTTATTTACAGGTATTTTATACCACATATCAGTATAGCATAAAACAATCAAAAAATCAATGAATTTAAAAAAAACGGATGTGGGCAGTTAAATTTTTATTTGTCGGTGTCCCGACTGGACATTTTTGGATTTAATTTAAGCGTAAATTATAGTTAATGCACGATGATTTATCGTAAGGTAAATTTATATTTATCGCACAAACATTTTATTTTCTGCACCTATCATCTGTAGGGTGCGGCACCCTCGACGCACCGCCGAAAATTACATTTAATTAACAGGACGTCGTAGGCGCCGTCCCCTACAAATGGCTGAAATTCGTTATTTTCATGTAGGGGCGAGCATTGGTCGCCCCTACAAAAATTTTACAAAATAAAAACACCGACAAATATAAATTTACGCATATTTTAATACAAGTTTGACTTGTGAAAGATTTCATAATGTGATATAATGTTTTTATTTCAAGAAAAAAATTTTCATATAATGGTTTTGATTTACTTAATCAATCGGGTTTTAAGATCGTAAGTGTGACACCGGGAATCCTATTATAGAAATATGATCTGAAAAGTAAATGATCATATCACTATAAAATAGATGAAAAACAAATTTTCGTGCATAAAAATATCGGGCTTACTCAAAAGTAAACCCGAAAATGTTCCGCCGGGAACACCCGGCTGGTGCAGGTGAAGGGACTTGAACCCATACCCCCTTGCGAGGACCAGCACCTGAAGCTGGCGTGTCTGCCGATTTCACCACACCTGCATATTTACTATACAATACATTATATCACATATAAGAATAATTGTCAAGATCTAAATAAATTTTTTGCAATGAAATATAAACAAATATTTTCAAGTTCTTATAAACGTTTTACATTGACATTATAATACAAATATGATATAATTTTTATGTTAAATCATAGAATATTGCGGGGGTGAAAACATGATATGTGAGAGGTGCGGAGGAAATAACAGTGATAGTGCTGCCAGATGTGCTTATTGCGATCAACCATTGAATAACGCACAACCAGGAAATAAGTTTTTTAATAACTCATCCGGTACAAACGGTCGTCCAATAATCAATATCAACTTATTCAGTAATAATACAACACAAAACAACAATACAGGTTACTTGCCTGAGGGAATAACTGCTAAAAACAAGTGGATTTCTATTTTACTTTGTCTTTTTACCGTATGTGGTCACAAGTTTTATGAGGGCAAAATTGCACTTGGAATTTTGTATTTGTTTACCGGTGGTTTATTTGGCATAGGAGTAGTTATTGATCTACTTGTTCTTTTGTTGAAACCAAATCCTTATTATCTGAAAAAATAGTTTTGTACATAAAGCGGGCACTCTTTTTTGGAGTGTCCGCTTCAGTTTGTTGAAAAATTCTTCAGAAGTACATTTTAAAAGCTGTCCCAATACATTTTCTTACTGTCCAAATCCGGTTTCGTACATATTTTCACAAAAAATACCAAATCCTTTTTCAGGATCATTTACAAGTACATGTGTAACCGCACCAATAAGCTTTCCGTCCTGTATGATAGGACTTCCGCTCATGCCCTGTACAATACCACCTGTTTTTTCAAGAAGCTCTTTATCCGTCACACATATCGTCATATTTTTTGTATCATCATCATTGTAATTTATATCAATTATTTCAATATCATATTCATGAGGTCCTGTTTCGTCAATCGTCGTACGAATGACTGCAGGTCCTTTTTTTACGTCTTGTTTAAGACCCATCGGCAGTTCCCTGCTCTTACTGTCAACTGAGAACAATTCACCAAAAACACCGTAATTATTGTTTTTGTAAATTACACCGCTTGACAATTCAGACGAAAAACATCCATGCAGTTCACCAGGAGCACCCTCTTTACCCTTGACAACTTTATTAATATTCACCTCCGCTGTTTCACCTTTAAGAATAGGAATTATGTCACCTGTATCATTATCACACACAGGATGTCCCAGTCCTCCGAAACGGCTTGTTGAAGCCTCATAAAAAGTCATGGTGCCTATCCCTGCGGTACTGTCACGCACCCATAATCCGGCCTTGTAGACGCCGTCAGAGAAAGATCGTACCGGATAAAGCTCTGTCTGTTTTTTTTCATCATTGTGTGAATATACTATTGTTATCGGTTTTCCATCTGAATGTGAAACAATTTCCGCAAATTCAGTATTTGAGGAAATTTCACAGTCGTTTGCTGACAGAATAATATCACCTTTTTTAAGTCCGCACTCCTCTGCCGGATTTTCCATACCTGAAGATGTACGCACTTCATCAGTTCCAACAATCATGACGCCCTCCATAAGAAGCTTTATGCCGAATGGTTCACCACCAGGTATAAGCATAGGCTGTTCAAATGTTTTTACTTCAACGTTTTTAACAGGAAATATTCCGAAAAGACGTAAACTGGTTTTGTTTGTCTGGGGAATTACGCATTTTGAAACCGATGCTGTACCACTACCTGAAACCGCATCTATTGAAAAAACTGTCGAAAGCTCAAGTTCATCACCTGTCGAAACGTAATAGCTGTCCGGAAGATTTACTGCATAATATCCTGATATTCCGCAGATATTAACTGCAAACAGACCTGCTGATACAAGAAAAATTTTTATTGATTTTTTCATTTATTATTCCTTTCCTACAATAATTCAGAACATATTCTTATTTTCTGATTATAATATTGTCTGTTTGCAGCTTTTTTATTAAGGCAATTTTCTGACTAAAATTCTTCAAAAATTTCTTTAAAAAATAAAATTTCAAGAAAATAAACAAATAATCTCTGTTAAATTGTTTTATAACCTTAAATAAATCATAATTTTTTGTTTTGTTTACAGAAATTTCAAACTTTATTTACAAAATAACCCATTTTCTGTCATAATCAGTTAATATTTGCTATTGCTAAAATGGAAATATTATGTTAATATTAGGTTGTAGATTTTTTTAGGAGGTAGAACAATGGTAGACAAAATAAAAGTGTTAATTGGAGACAACAGCGTAGAGTTTGGTATAGATTGTGCAAATGAACTTCGCAAGCATGGAATGTACGCCATAACACGACCTAAGGATGGCGGAATACTGCTTGATACAATAAAAAGCGAAAGACCCGACATTGTAATTACAGACGCAATTCTTCCACAGACAGATGCAACGGAACTTATTGAAAAGGTGAAAGAGCTTAACGGAACCAAACCTGAATTTATTGTTGTGTCAGCATATGACGCACCATTTATTGAGAAAAAAGTTATGAGTGCAGGAGCTGCTTATTTTATGATTAAGCCGTTAAACTTCCGGCTCCTGATTAACAGTATCAACGATATTGCACACGGAACATCCAATAAATCTGATGACATTAAAGTAATTGTAACAGACATAATTCATCAGCTTGGTGTGCCGGCACATATAAAAGGTTATCATTATCTGCGTGAAGCAATTCTTTCTTCTCTGGAAAACAGTGAACTGCTTGAATCGGTAACAAAAATGCTTTATCCGACAATCGCAGAAAAATTTGATACAACATCTTCAAGAGTGGAACGAGCAATCCGTCACGCCATAGAAATAGCCTGGGACAGAGGAAATCTCGACATGCTTAATTCATTTTTTGGTTACACTGTAAATACATGTAAGGGAAAGCCGACCAATTCTGAATTTATCGCTCTGGTAACAGACAAGCTCAGAGTTCATGGCGGAAAAATCGCCCTTACTGCATAAATCAGCAATTTCCGGTATTTTTCTTTTCTCATATACAGCAAAAAGCCCGATCGTAAACGATCGGGCAAGCTGTTTTATTTCTTTTTACGTTTTTTTGGTGCAGGCAGTTCATCATAGATCTTTAAAACAAGTGTTTTCAAAAAATCACTGTCCTCTACATTATTTACCATAAGCATCGGTTTTGCACCATCATATGGTAATTCATATGAAGCGTCGGGCATAAGCTCCAGGGCTGATTTAACAGGCTTTATTAAAAATCTGTCATCATATATCCCGCCAAAAATTTTATCCTTATAGTAAAGTATGTATTCTCCCATCATCTGACGATATGCAATTTTATCAATTTCTGAAAGCTGTTCAAGTATAAAATCAAGATATTCTTTTGTGGAAGACATAAAATTCTCCTTTTCTTTTACAGAAATTTTTGTATATTGTAACATCTTTTTGAAAAATTGTCAATATTTAAAAAATTTGATGTTGACAAACAAATTTTTTTCATGTATAATATATCTCAGTTAGCAAAAGCTAACCAATTATCTGAAAGGAAAAACAAATTATGAGTATTGTTGTTGTTGGCGGTAACGACCGTATGGCCACAAGATATAAAGATATATGCAAATCGTATAACTGCAAGGCAAAAGTGTTTACACAGATTCAGGCGGATTTTGACAATAAGCTTGGTGAACCAGATTTAATGGTAGTATTTACAAACACCTGCTCACACAAAATGGCTAAAACTGTAAATCAGCGTTCGCAGAAACATGGCATCCCTGTCGCAAGAATACATAACGCAAGCGTAAATGCTTTAAAGACCGTACTTGATCAGTACTGCGTTTAAATCTGTATAACGGTTAGCATCCACTAACGAACGGAGGGAATAAATATGTCAGTAATTGAATGTGAAAAATTCAGCCGTAAGCTTGCGTATCATTCCGCACCGACATTGCTCGGGATAAAATGTGCAAGTCTTATATCAGTTGGTGCTGATGAGTTTGAATTAAATTATCATATAAATGTCTTTAACAAAAAGGCATCAGTAAAAGGTCTGAAAAGCAGAATTTTATGCAAATGCAAAAATCGTGTGCTTATGCTTGTCTATAACGAAAAACTCCTTTTAAAGCGTATAAGCGACCGCAATGCGGCTGAACTGCTGACAAAAAACGGGTATCCTTTGAATATCTCTCTTGATGGCTATATTGACTTTCTTGCCTCAAGAATAAAAGGCTGTAATGACTTTCCGCACGAAATCGGGATTTTCCTTGACTACCCTCTTGAAGATGTTATGGGATTCATTGAAAATAAAGGCGAAAATTTTAAAATATGCGGTTTCTGGAAGGTTTACGGAAGCGAAGAAAAAGCAAAAAGAATTTTCTCAAATTACAGAAAATGCAGAAATTTTCTTTGCGGAAAACTAAATGACGGTGTCGATATTTACAAGGCACTTAAAATATCATAAAAAAACGGGCGATCAATGATCGTCCTCAGCCTGTCGAAAAAGTCTGTATTCACAAAACTAAAAGTTTTGATCAAACTTTTTTGCTTGCATGCCTGTGGTGCAAAAGTTTGCGGTTTCTGCTCTGCATGCCGTTGGCACTCGGCAGAGCCTTTGGTCGCCGTCCGCAGACGGCGAAATAACCCATCGGAGGCGCATTTACGAGGGGTGAATTGAAAAACAGCCCAGTGGGCTGTTTTTCAAGAGGGGACGCTTTGCAAGAGAAAGCGTCCCCTTACTTTGGTCGTACTCAAGTTTGCCTGCCGATTTAATCGGCACGAACTTTAATTTTGAGGTTTTTCTACAGTCTGAGGAGTTGCAAAAACAGCTCCTTTAATTTTTTATTTCAAATATATTAATAATTTCCTTCTTTTTATTTCGGGCAAGTTTCATATATTTTGCGGAACAGCTATAATCGTTTCTGGCATAAGCAATCACCATATCGGATTTTTCAAGCATCCATCTATTTCTTCTGTCTATGGCAAATCTTTGCGGAACTGTTTCAAGTCCCTCGGGATAAAGGGTTTCGGAGTAATCGTAAATGTTGTCTTTTTCGGTGGGCATATAGGCAAGAACAACAGTGTAATCAATATGCGGATAAATTTTTTTCAGCTTTCTGAGAGTTGTGAGAACCATAGAGTCAAAACTTCCATGATTGCCGACATAAAATTTATCCGCTTTGTTGTTTTTTATATATTCTTCAAGAATTTCCTCAAGTTTTGGTTGAATGTCTGATGGTGTATTTCTGTTTCCGAAAAATGTACAGGTCATTTTTTTATCTCCTTAACTGATTGAAATATATATTATATATATTATATCTTGTTGAACTGAATATGTCAACCACTTTTTATAGTTCAACTGAATAATTATTATCTTTGTGTATATTACAATTATATACAAGGATGGTGAACAGTATGGAAATAGAAGAATTTGCTTTGAGATTAGCTATATTGCGTGATTCAAAAGGTATTTCGGCAAGAGATATGAGTCTTTCATTAGGACAAAGTGCAGGTTATATTAATGGTATTGAAACAAGAAAAAATTTTCCGTCAATGACTAACTTTTTCTATATCTGTGAATATCTCGGCATAACTCCTGCAGAATTTTTTGATACGCAGTCACATAACCCATCAAAGGAAAAAGAACTGATGGAGGCTGTAAAAGGTCTTAATACAGAACAGCTGGAAAGTCTTATCGTTATCGCAAAAGGTCTGAAAAAATGACGGTAAAATGTAGGGGCGACCATTGGTCGCCCGCAGACTGTAGAAAAACCTAAAATTAAAATTTCGTGCCGATTAAATCGGCAGGCAAACTTGAGTACGACCAAAGTAAGGGGACGCTTTCTCTTGCAAAGCGTCCCCTCTTGAAAAACAGCCCACCGGGCTGTTTTTCAATTCACCCCTCGTAAATGCGCCTCCGATGGGGTATTTCGCCGTCTGCGGACGGCGTCGAGTGGCTCTGCCCCTCGACCCCGCAAGCCTTTAAAAAGGCTTG
>JAFQBO010000011.1 GCA_017416665.1 Oscillospiraceae bacterium | reverse complement strand
TATTTGGATTTTTGAATATAATTTAGTCAATAACAAGACGAAAAATCGCAGGCGTACTTGACGTACGGCAAGATTTTTCAACGAAGTTAGTGACGAAATTTATCAAAAAGACAGGTGTATACGCTTGTGAAGACAGGTTCTCATAGTTATGGTTTAACGCAGGGTTAATGAAAATTTTTGTATGGGCGACCAATGGTCGCCCGTTTGAATTATATCTGATTTGCGAGCGAGCAATGCTAGCCCCTATATATAAATCGTCGTGCAGTATGCTATAAATTATATTTAGTCATGTCCGAAATTAAAAGTTTTTTGCTTCTATTTTTCAAAAAAGAAGAGAAAAATAAATATAAATTTTCAGTAACACATTTCCGGCTCTGACATATTATGTACTATGAAACGGAAAAAACAAATTCGTTTCAAATACATTTACTTTAAGGAGTTGTTATTTATGTGTGGATTTTCAGGTAATAATTGTTGGTGGATTATCATTTTAATTCTCATCTTCTGCTGCTGCGGAAACAATACTTCAGGTAATGGCTGCGGCAATAGCTGTGGCTGTAACGACAACTGTGGTTGTGGCTGCTGATAATTTTTATCAAACCAAAAAGTCCCTGCTTTCTGCGGGGACTTTTTCTGTCTGCACGATGGCATAATAAAAGTTTTGGTCGAGTCTTTTCTATTTTGCTGTACGCATACGGTGATACTTTCCTAATCGGCACGGAATTTATGCTAAAAAAATAAGAAGAAACCCAAACAGGTTTCTCCTTATCATTTATTATTCACTTACGTATGGTAAAAGTGCGATGTATCTTGCTCTCTTGATAGCAACTGTAAGCTGACGCTGGTGATATGCACATGTACCTGTTACACGTCTAGGCAGAATCTTAGCTCTGTCAGTCATGCACTTTCTGAGTCTTGCGATATCCTTGTAATCGATTTCTTCGATTCTGTCAGCACAGAACATACAAACCTTTTTACGTGGTCTCTTAGCACCACGAGGATTTCTTTCTCTTTCCATTACATAGCCCTCCTTGTATAAAGTATAATCAGAACGGAACTTCTCCGTCTCCGAGAATTTCTTCAAAATCACCCAGGTCACCGAGCTGAATTGATTCATCAACAGCAGGTGTTGTCTGTGGTGGAGCAGTCTGTACAGGAGCAGAAGCCTGAGTCGGCTGCTGGAAATTACCTGAAACTATACCACCTGATGCATTGTTTGCCGAAGCAGATTTTGACTCACCAAAAGTAACATTATCTGCCTGTACGTCCATACTATAATGTTTAACGCCGTTTGCATCAGTGTAATTATTGTTTCTGAGACTGCCTTCAACAATGATCATTTTTCCCTTTGAGAAGTATCTGCATATAAACTCCGCAGTCTGTCTCCATGCGATAACATTAATAAAATCTGTCTGTCTTTCACCTGTATCCTTGGATTTATATCCTCTGTCAACAGCAACTGAAAAACGACAGCTTGAAATGCCGGAAGTTGTCTGACGAAGTTCAGGATCAGCAGTCAGTCTTCCCATCAGAATAACCTTGTTAATCATTTTGAAGTCCTCCTTTTGGTTGTCTCGATTACTTAACGATAACCATTGAACGCATTACGCCTTCAGTAATGTTGAATACTCTGTCGAGTTCAGCAGGGAAATCAGGCTTTGATTCAAATGTGTAAAGTACGTAGTAACCTTCAGTCTGGTCGTCAATTTCATAAGCGAGCTTACGCTTGCCCCATTCATTAACTTCCTCGATTGTACCGTTCTTCTCGATAAGAGACTTGAACTTTTCAACCATTGCCT
>JAFQBO010000067.1 GCA_017416665.1 Oscillospiraceae bacterium | reverse complement strand
GATGTTTACAATTACAAAAAGGACTATGAAAATTCTGTTGCTGAAGTAACTCAGGCAAAGGAAGAATACAAGGGAAAGCTTAATTTAATCTGTGGTATAGAACTCGGGCAGGCTACGGCTGATGACAAAGTCGCTGACATAATCTGTGCCGACAGCAGAATAGATTTCATTATCGGCTCCATGCATGAACTTCCCGGAAAAGAAGACTTTTATTTCCTTGATTACTCAAAGGAAGATGTAAACAAACTCATGGAAGATAATTTCAACGAGATATACAATCTGTGCATACAGAATAAATTTGACGTTCTCGGACACCTTACCTACGCACTACGCTATATTGAGGGTGAACAGAAAATCAAAGTGGATATAGAAATGTACAGGGATATTATAGCTGAAATTTTTACGAAAATTATTGAAAACAAAAAGGGAATTGAAATAAATACCTCGGGACTGCGTCAGGCATACGGAAAAACGTTTCCATCACTTGATTATATAAAGCTTTACAAGGATCTCGGAGGAAAGTATATTACCTTCGGTTCAGACTGTCACTGTACGGCAGATCTCGGAGCAGGCATTGAAGAAGGTATAAAAATCGCAAGGTCTGCGGGTTTTGAAAAGGCAGTGTACTATATTAAACATGAACCGCACTTTATTAATCTGTAAAGGAGAATTTTTATGAACAACGAACTTATTACTTTATTGAAACAGAATGCAAGATTTTCAGATGAACAGCTTTCATCAATGCTGGGTATTACAAAAGAAGAAGTTGCAGAGCGTATTAAACAGCTGGAGGAAGACGGCGTAATCAAGGGCTACAGCGTGATTGTTGATGAAAACCGTGTTGACAGTGATATGGTTATTGCAAACATTGAACTTAAAGTTACTCCACAACGTGACTGCGGTTTTGATGAACTCGCAAAAACAATTATGATGTACGACGAGGTTGAAACAGTTTCACTCATGTCAGGTGCATATGACCTGCTTGTAACTGTAAAGGGTAATGACCTGAAAAAAATTGCACTTTTCGTTTCACAGCGTCTTGCAACCATTGAAGGCGTTCTGTCTACAGCAACACACTTTGTCCTCAAAACATATAAGGAAAAAGGTATTTTCATTGAGGGTGAGGAAGATGACGAAAGAAGTATGATTGCACCATGATGCATGCTTACGGTATATGAAAGGTATAGTCTGAAAGGAGAATAACGACTTATGATAGATTACAATTCGGTGTTGTCCGATAAAATAAAAAATATCAAGCCATCGGGAATAAGAAAATTCTTTGACCTTGCAGCTATGATGAAGGGTGTTATAAGTCTCGGTGTTGGTGAACCAGATTTTCCGACGCCCTGGACTGTAAGAAAGACCGCTATTGATACTCTTGAGAAAAAAAGAATTATTTATACGGCAAATTCAGGTCTTGCAGAGCTGCGTCAGGAAATTGCAAATTACACAAAAAAGAAAATCGGCGTAGAGTATGACCCTGAGCATGAGATTGTTGTAACTGTCGGTGGTTCGGAGGCTATTGACATAGCTGTGCGTGCGATTGTTGATCCGGGCGATGAAGTACTTATAGTTGAACCGTGTTTTGTATGCTATGCTCCTATTGTAGAACTTATGGGCGGTGTGGCTGTTCCTATAAAAACACACGTTGAGGATAATTTCAAGCTTACTGCGGAATCGCTTAAAGAAAAAATTACAGATAAAACAAAACTTCTTATTCTGCCGTTTCCTAACAATCCGACAGGTGCAATCATGACAAGGGAAGACCTTGAACCTATAGCAGAGGTTTTAAGAGATACAAACATTATGATTCTGTCTGATGAAATCTATTCCGAACTTACTTACGGCAGAAAACATTGTTCTATAGCATCGCTTGATGGAATGGCTGAACGTACTATTCTTGTAAACGGCTTTTCAAAAGCATTTGCCATGACAGGCTGGCGTCTGGGATACCTTGCCGCTCCACAGCCGATTGTTGAACAGGCTCTTAAAATTCATCAGTACGCTATAATGAGTTCGCCGACAATCAGTCAGTATGCGGCTATTGAAGCTCTGACGGGCTGTGAAAAGGAAGTAAGAAAGATGGTAGATGAATATAATGTTCGTCGCAGACTCGTTGTTGACAGCTTCAATAAAATGGGTCTAACTTGCTTTAATCCGGAAGGTGCATTCTATGTGTTCCCATGTATCAGAAGTACAGGTATGACAAGTGAGGAATTCTGTGAAAAGCTCCTTAATGAACAGAAGGTCGCAGTTGTACCGGGTAATGCTTTTGGCGAGTGCGGTGAAGGCTTTATAAGAGTTTCATATGCGTATTCCCTTAAACATCTTATGGAAGCACTGAGCAGAATTGAAAAGTTTATAAATAAAAAGTGAGAGAAAAATGGATGTTATAAAAGTAAAAGCTTCGGCAAAAATAAATCTGACGCTTGATGTTACAGGCAGGCGTGATGACGGCTATCACCTTATAGAAAGCGTGTTTCAGAGTATCGGTATTTTTGATATTCTGACCGTGAAGAAGACACCTGCTGACATAAAAATTTCATGCGATGATGAAGATGTTCCGTGCGATATGAGAAATATTGCCTATAAGGCGGCACTGCTGTTTTTTGAATACACAGGTATTTCGGGCGGTGCTGAAATTCATATTGAAAAGCATATTCCGTCACAGGCAGGGCTCGGCGGAGGCAGTTCGGACGGAGCAGGCGTTCTTTATGCCCTGAACAAGCTTTACAATACAAACATGACTGTTCCTGAACTTGCATCAATCGGCGGAAGAATCAGTGCGGATACGGCTTTCTTCATTTATGGTGGAACAGCGTTTGTAAGAGGAATAGGGGAAAAAATCTGTGCTATCAGATCACTGCCTCCTGTAAATCTTGTTATTGCAAAGGGCAGAGCAGGCATCTCAACTCCTGAAGCGTATGGCAAAATAGATACCCTTGTGGATCCACATCATCCCGATACAAAGGGACTTGTAAAAGCAATAGATGAAGGGAAATTTCTGAAAAAATGTGATTTGTGTGAGAACATGTTTGAACTTGTGACAGATACCCGTGATGTGTTTGATATAAAAAAATATATGCTCGATTACGGTGCAGAGGCTGCTGTTATGAGTGGAAGTGGTTCTTCAGTTTTCGGTATATTTGAAAATGAAAAGAAAGCTTTGAAATGTGTTGAAAATCTGAAAAAGTATTTCTGTTATGCTGAATATTGTACAGCAGTAACACAGAGTATCTATGAACTGTAATTTGATGCATGATGGTTTATTTTAAATAATCGACTTTCTGTACGGGCGACCAATGCTCGCCTGTTATCATAAAATGAACTTTTGAAATAAACTGAAAGGGCGACAATAACGTCGCCCTTTCAGTCTGTAGAAAAACCTCAAAATTAAAGTTCGTGCCGATTAAATCGGCAGGCAAATATGAGTACGACCAAAGTAAGGGGACGCTTTTTCTTGCAAAGCGTCCCCTCTTGAAAAACAGCCCACTGGGCTGTTTTTCAATTCACCCCTCGTAAATACGCTTCTAAGGCAAGGAGTTGCGCCGTCTGCGGACGGCGACCAAAGGCTCTGCCTTTGGAAACCGCAAGCCTT
>JAFQBO010000066.1 GCA_017416665.1 Oscillospiraceae bacterium | reverse complement strand
GTATAATCTGCATGACTTCCGCACCTGAAAGTGCAAAAACGGGCTGTGGATTGCCTTCGCCGTATGGCTCTAAAATTTTCAGATCATCAAGGTTTTCAACAGTGATTTCTGATGGTGTCAGAAGTTTTTCAGCTGTAAGCTCAGGAACAGGCATGGTGCTGAAGTTTTTGTCTGCATATTCCTGAATAAGTCTGTCAAATTCAGGTATGTCGGACGTTTTGAGTGAAAAACCACCTGCACCCATATGACCACCAAATTTAATAAGAACATCCGAACAGTAATCAAGAGCTTTGTAGACAGAAAAGTCACCGAATGATCTTGCTGAACCACGGGCTTCGTCACCTTCAATGGTTATTATAAAGCAAGGCTTGTCAAAGCGTTCTGCAATTCGTGCCGCAACAATTCCTATAACGCCGTGATGCCAGTCATTTCCGCTTAAAACCATTACCCTTTTGCATGTGATTTCTGGATTGTTGTTAATAGTCAGACCGATATTGTCAATAATGTCATTTTCAGTTTTCTTACGGTTTTCGTTGAGAGTGTTAAGCTGTGCGGCAAGCATTTCAGCCTCGTCCTCATCTTCTGTAAGGAGCAGACGTGCCGCAAGAGTCGGTGAACCGAATCTGCCTGAGGCGTTTATTCTCGGTGCAAGCCCGAATGCAACAGCTGTTGAAGTAACAGGAAATTTCACACCGCTTTTTTGTATAAGTGCCTTTATACCACATCTTTCTGTATTTTCCATAAGATGCAGTCCCTGTGATACGATATATCTGTTTTCGCCGCTGAGTTCAACAATATCAGCAACTGTTCCTATTGCGGCAATTTCACAGTACTCATTTACAGCTGTCTGGTAGTCACCGTCTTCAAGAGCGGCGATCAGCTTGAGTACAACTCCTGCACCGCATAAATTCTTGAATATCGACGGACAGTCCTTTCTGTGTGGATTTACTATCGCCTCTGCTTTCGGCAGTTCTTCGCCCGGCTGATGATGGTCGGTAACTACAAGCTTCATTCCAAGTTCATATATAAGCTCTGCTTCGGGAAGTGCTGAAATACCGTTGTCTACGGTAATTATAAGTTTTGTTCCCTGCTCGGCGATTTCCCTTACAACGTCAGGATTAAGTCCGTATCCCTCATGGCGTTCGGGCAGGCGGTAAAAAACATCTGCACCCATGCATTCAAGGTAGGAATAAAGCATAACTGTTGCTGTAATGCCGTCGCAGTCGTAGTCGCCGTAAATACAGATTTTATCAGCGTTTTCAAGTGCTTCGTTTATGACATCGACAGCCTCTGTCATATCTCTTAAAAGAAACGGATCGGAGAGTTTGTCGTTGAAAAACTTTTCGGCTGCGTCTTTTGCCGATTCAAACCCACGTCCTGCCAGAACTTCTGCACAAAGTGATGATAAGTCTGTTTCTCTTTCTATTTTTTCCGCAATTCCCTTATCGGGTTTTCTGATAATCCATTTCTTCATATATACCTCGTTTATTCTTTTTTCATACTTTAATAAATATTATACCATCCATACTGAAAAATTACAAGATCATTATTATATTTTATATAAATAAACAAATTGAATTTTCGATGTGTAGTTGAGTGACTACTTGGAGTCGTAAGGTAAATTTTTATTTATTGTTATAAAATTTTTTCTGTACTTTCTTGCTTGTGCAAGAAAGTACCAAAGAACACCCAAACTTTCTTTATAAAAAGAAAGTTTGAACAAAGAAAAATTAACTGCGTATCTCTAATAAACTCAAAATGTCACCCATGAAAAGCATAAGAAAAACAGAAAGAAAGTAAAATCATAATTGAGAGCAAACTTAATAGACAGTGTTCCCATGTTTTAATAAGAAGATAGTTTTTTTCAAACTGATAGAAATTTATCTCGTCTCCGCATAAAGGATTCTTGCCGAAGACACAAATTTGGCGGTACATATCAGAAAACTGCCATAGAAAGTTTTGTATCGGTTTTACTTTTGATTTTTTCTTTTTTGATTAAACTTTTTTCTATTCGAAGAAAAGAAAAAAGTTTATGTGTTCTTTGGTTCGTTTCTTGCACAAGCAAGAAATGAACAACTGCTTTTGTACGATAAATAAAAATTTACCTTACGATAAATCATCGTGCATTAAATTGTAATAACGCTTAAATTGAATCTGAAAATGTTCTGGTGGGACACCGACTATTGATAAATAATGTTTGTTATGGTATAATAAAAAAGTAATATCCATGTTGCCTTAAGAAATCTGACAGAAGGAGTATACAATGAACAATTTCAGAGAATTCAATAATGGAAAAGCACCTGCTGTCCGTTCAAGCCGTTACGACAGTGAGGCGGAAAAAATTATTTCGGTTATCCTGCACAGAATATGGAAAGACTATGGTTTATATGAAAACATGGACATTCTTCTTTCCTCACAGCAGCCGCTTGACAATTATATCGAGATTCCGAAAGCACGTTACAGTGAGGTTTTTGAGAATAAGTACAGAAATAAGCATAAATGGATGAAGTTTGATTTTATATTTGAAAGTGTGTATGAATACAAGGAAAAATTAAACTACGTTCCTGTTGCTGTTATCGAGTGTGATGGCGAAATGTACCATGACAATATTGAACAGCAGAAACTTGACAGCTACAAGGATGGTATTGCTGAAAATATAGGTGCACCTATGCTCAGGGTAAAATACAGGGAACTTGATGTAAATGGTACTGCATGGAGCAGACTTCCGTCATTTGAGGCTAAAGAAGCAAGATTTCGTGAACTGTATGAAGATGAGCTTATAAACAATATCATAAGAGGCAGACTCACAAAAACTGTAAACCGCAGAGCAGCAGAAGATTTTTCAAAAATGCAGTCGGCTCAGAAGATGGTTGATGTTATATTGAAAAGGTATGCAAGATGGAGCAGATACAGTGAGAAAAACATGAAATATTATGGTGAGATAGGAAAAAGAATGCAGTTTATTCTTGAACTTGAAAGACAAAAATCAAATATATACAGTAAATTGTAATAAAGATGCTTTAAAAGGAGAAGATTATGAAAAAAATATTATCAGTTATACTATCACTCTCAATTATGTCAGTACTGACAGCTTGTTCAGGAGATGATACAGAAAGTAAGACATCATCAGAAGAAACAACACAGACAACTGCTGAAATTGTCTCAGAGGCAGAAACTCAGTCACAGTCTGAACTGACATTTGCACAGTATCTGCTTGACGATTTCAGAACAATTATTGAAGCAGATCCTGCACTTACAACTGAACAGATTGCAGAGGAACTTTCAAAAAATGAACAGATCCTTTTCAGCAGTATGTTTATGCCTGTTGAAGAAGGCTTTTTGCAGGGCTTTACACAGGAAATCACAGGGTTTGAAAGCGGTGCAACATTCGCACCTGCAATGGGTTCAATAGCTTTTGTGGGATATGTTTTTGAACTTTCAGACGAAGATACCGCAAAGACATTTGCCGAAACTTTAAAGAGCTGTGCGGATCCGAGATGGCAGATATGTGTTGAAGCAGAAGAAACTGTCTGCGAGGCAGTCGGAAACAGAGTTTTCTTTGTAATGGCGCCGCTTTCAAATCAGTAAAATGATTTTTTCGGGGATTGCTTTTATATACGTTTTTCTGCCATGTGTTGTTGCGGTTTATTTTGCTGTACCGAAAAGGCTTAAAAACTGTGTTCTGCTTTTGTCGGGACTTGTTTTTTATGCATGGGGTGAACCGAAATATGTTTTTTTAATGCTTTTAGCCATTGTGCTCAACTATATCTGCGGTCTGATTATCGGCAGGAATATTTCGGGAATAACGGCAAAGGTTACGCTAGTTTTCAGTGTGACGGCAAATCTGTCAATGCTTGGATATTTCAAGTATGCAGGCTTTTTTGCAGAAAATTTCAACCGCCTTTTCGGTACGGATACAGCTGTTCTGAAAATAGCTCTGCCCGTAGGGATAAGCTTTTACACTTTTCAGATACTAAGCTATGTAGTTGATGTTTACAGAGGAGATGTGCCGGCACAGAAAAATATAATAAATTTCGGAGCATATGTTGTAATGTTTCCACAGCTTGTTGCAGGGCCTATAGTGCGTTATTCGGACATTAACAAAGCTCTCGTTTCACGTACGCATTCACTGCAGAAGGCATCTGACGGCGTAAGACGTTTTGCTGTCGGACTTGCCAAAAAGGTTATAGTCGCAGATTCGTTCGGCGTGCTGTGTGAGGCTTTTAAAAGCTCCGATGACATGTCGCTTGCTTTTTACTGGCTTTATGCCATATCGTTTACGCTTCAGATTTATTACGACTTTTCGGGTTATTCGGATATGGCTGTGGGACTTGGTAAAATCTTCGGCTTTGATTTTCCAGAAAATTTCGACTACCCGTATATCTCACGTTCTGTAACTGAGTTCTGGAGACGCTGGCATCGTTCACTTGGGACATGGTTCAAGGATTATCTGTACATTCCGCTTGGAGGAAGTCGGACAACCGCTTTAAAACGTATAAGAAATATTCTGGTTGTGTGGCTTGCAACGGGATTCTGGCACGGAGCAGAGTGGAATTTTCTTTTATGGGGACTTTATTTTGCCGTACTTCTTATAATTGAAAAAATGTGGCTTTATAAAAAACTTGAAAAATCTGTGATACTCAGCAGAATATACCTGCTTTTTATTGTGGTAATCGGATTTGTGATTTTTAACGCAGAAAGTATGGCTGAAATATCTGAAAATATATCTGCCATGTTCGGAGCAGTAGATATTCCGTTTGTCTCGGACAGCTTTTTCTATTATCTGAAAAGCTATGGTATTCTTTTGATAACGGCGGTTGTAGGTTCAACTCCTGTTATAAAGAAAATTGCTGTAAAGATTTCAAATCACAGTATATCCAATGTGGCAGAGCCTGTTTTTGTGGCAGTCCTTCTGATTGCCAGTACAGCGTTTATTGTTGACAGTTCATTCAGTCCATTTCTGTATTTCCGTTTCTGAGGAGTATCTGTAAAATAAATGCAGGCAATAAGCGTAAATTATTATTTCTTTTCTGTTCTTTTTTACCTAAAGGTATCCAATCTTTAACGCTTCGCTATAATTTGCTAAAGCAAATTAAAAAAGATTTGTATTCAAAAAAGAACCAAAAAACTTTTAATATCGGGCATGGTTAAATATAATTCATATCATACTGCACGATGGTTTATCGTAAGATAAATTTTTATTTACCATCATTTTTATTCTTAACTTT
>JAFQBO010000010.1 GCA_017416665.1 Oscillospiraceae bacterium | reverse complement strand
TATTTGGATTTTTGAATATAATTTAGTCAATAACAAGGCGAAAAACCGCAGGCGTACTTGACGTACGGCAAGATTTTTCAACGAAGTTAGTGACGAAATTTATCAAAAAGACAAGTGTATACGCTTGTGAAGACAGGTTCTTACTGTATAAATCAAAATAATCTTACAACATAATAAATAATACCATAAATAACACTTGCGGCTGTACCATAAAGAATCACAGGTCCTGCAATGGTAAATATTTTTGCACCGACGCCGAGAATAAAGCCTTCAGACTTTGCCTCAATAGCCGATGATGAAATTGAATTTGAAAAACCTGTTATAGGTACAAGTGTTCCTGCACCTGCGTGTTTTGCAATTTTTTCGTAAAGTCCAAGACCGGTAAACAAAGCACTCAGTACAATCAGACATATTGAACACCAGGTTGAGGCAGTTTCATCATCAATACCAAAATAGATAAAAATATTTTTGATTACCTGTCCGAGCGTACAGATGGTTCCGCCGATTACAAATGCAAGCGGTATGTTTTTCCATGCCTTTGATGGTGGTGACGCCTTTTTACTCATCTTAGCATATTCTTTTTTTGATACCATTTTTTCACTTCCCTTCTTTAAAAGCAACACCGTACAAATAATAATTTTAATCTTTGTACGATATTGCCTTAAAATTATTATTTGAAATACAGAGAAATTTATACAAAAAATAAAACAGGGTGACTATCAATCACCCTGCTTTTTTTACAAAATTCAGAACCTGTTCTTATAGAATCTAACACTTGTATTTTTATCAAATTTTGTGACTACTGCGTTGAAAATTGAAAAATCCAAACATCATCTCTGTGAGAACAAGTTTTTAAAGCAATACCGTACAAAGATTGAAATTGTTCTTTATGCGGTGTTGCCTTAATTACTGTAATAATTTTTGTATTTTTTTCTTTTAAGAATAATTCTGATAATTACAAAAGCGATTATTCCGACTGCCGCAA
This sequence comes from Oscillospiraceae bacterium, assembly GCA_017416665.1. Taxonomy (GTDB): domain Bacteria; phylum Bacillota; class Clostridia; order Oscillospirales; family Ruminococcaceae; genus Porcipelethomonas. The sequence continues at coordinate 6,270 of JAFQBO010000010.1, read as the reverse complement.
CACCGACACATACAAGAATTATGTATTTCGGAAGATCCTGATTTCCGTCCAGGTACTCAATATCGACATCATTGCTTTTTGCATAAGTTTTGGCTGATGAATCGAAATTCGCCTTTATTGTAAAGTTGTCCATATTATGGAAATTTCCTTCTTCATCGTCAGTAAATCCCAGTGCATATTCACCGATTTCAGTTACACTGTCCGGAATTTCCACTGACTGAAGATTTGTACATTCCAGAAATGCATATGCACCGATTGAGGTTACAGTTTCCGGAATTGTCACGCTCCACAACGAAGTACAGTCACATAAAAGGCTTGGCGGAACAGAAGATATGCTGTTCGGCAATGTCATCTTCTCCAGTGCAGTACAGTTTGAAAAAGCCGCTTCACCGATTTCCTTTATATTTTCAGTAAGATTTATTTCTGTAAGATATGAGTTTGCGAAGAACGAACCGCCTGCAATAAATTCAACGTTATCCGAAACTGTAAAAGTTGTTTCATCTTTTCCGGCAGGATAGCATTCAAGAATAGTACCATTTTCACTGTAAAGAATACCATACTCAGAGCTGTATGTTTCGTTTGCCTTATCTACATTGTAGCTGCTTAAGCTTTCTGTTCCCAGAAAAGCAAGTGAGCCCATTGATGTAACAGAGGCAGGAATATTTACTGTTTTCACACCTGACGATGTAAAAAACGCCATATTTTCTACTGTTTCAACACCATTTGGAATATTGAGTGTTTCAGGCATGTTACTGAATGCAAAAGCATAAGCACTTATAGTTGTGACACCTTCCGGAATTTCAAACCAGGTCAAATCATCGCAATAGCTGAATGCATACTGTCCGATGGTTTTAACTGTATCAGGAATTTCGATTTCCCTGAGTGAACCGCAGAGTGCAAATGTCTGTTCGGGAATTTCTGTCATACCAGACGGAAAATTAATTTTTTCAAGAGAACTACAGCCTGAAAATGCACCTGTTCCCATATATGTAATAGTATCGGGCAGCGAAACTTCCGTAAGCTTTGTACATTCTGCAAAGGCACCATCTTCGATACCCAGAATCTTATATCCGTCAATTTCCTCATCAATGTAAACTGCCGATGTAGTCTCAACACAATCGGAAATATAAACTCCGTCTTTTTGAATTGTATATGTTAATATTTCATCAGTAAACTCTGTTTTTGCCGCCTGTACAGTCAGTCCGCTGTTTACCGCTGCAAGCACTGCTGAAAAACAAACTGCAGCCATATTTTTTAAAATTTTCTTCAATGTTTTTATCCGTCCTTTATTCCTCAGTAATATCCTCATCCTCTGGCTGACTTTCAGAACTATCCTCATCATCAGAGTCATCTGCTCCTCTCAGCTTTTTCACAACAACAACCGCAACTGCAATGACAACCGCCGCAGCTACCGCACATATACCGGCAATCACACCAGGTTTCATACCTTCTTTATCAGAATTGTCGGCTTCAGCTTTTGTCGCTTCTGTCGCCTCGGTTTCTGCTGTAGAATCACCTGTTGATTCAAAAATCACATGTTCATTTTCACCGCAATACGCCTGTGCCATAGTACCTGTAAGACCTTTCACAGTGAATGTATCCATTGCAATAATCTGTCCCTGCTGATCAGTTGTATATCCGAATGCACTGTAACCGATTTCCTGTACCGTAGATGGAATTTCAATTTCGGTAAATCCGGTTGAAACAAACGCACACTGTCCTATCTCCATAATATATTTCGGAAACTCAATGGAGTCGAGTGCCGTACATGAGAAAAACGCACCATTGCCTATAGTATGCATCGAGTCAGGCAAAGTGATACTTGTCAGAGAAGTACAGCCTGTGAAGTTAAAATCAGAAAGAGCATCAACGCTTTCCGGAATAACAACATTATTAAGCGAAGTACATTCAGCAAAACAGTAAAGACCCATTCTTTCGAGTGTTTCAGGGAAATTTACCGTTTTAAGATTTGTACATGTTGCAAATGCCGCAGGATTGAGTGCTACAACGCCATCAGGAATGGTATATTCAGTTTCAGTTTTTGCCGGTGGATAACAAATAAGAAGCTGTTCATTATCTCCCATAAGAACACCGTCTTTTACAGTGTAAATTTCATTTTTTTCATCAACTTCAAAATCACTCAGCGAAGTACAGGCAAAAAACGGAAAGTTTCCGAAATCTGTAATTGTTTCAGCGATTTTGACTTTTGTTATTGCTGTATTTTCATAGAATGTGTAGTCACCGAGAGTTGTAACAACGTTTCCGTCAATTTCGGACGGAATTGTTATTTCCGTATCTGTACCGAGATATGATTCAAGTGACGCATAAACTTCACCTGTTTCATTATTGGTAATAACTTTATATGTCCACTGTGAATCCTCACTTGTTTTTTCTTCAGATTCTGTTATCTGATTTTCAGTTGTTTCCAGTACAGCTTCTTCTGTCTGATTTTCTGCATGTACCATTGTCATGCTTCCCATGCATATAACTGCAAGTGATGCAAGTACTGCCGCTGTTTTTTTCAAATTCATCTTTTTACCTCTTTCGTATAAAAAATAATTCGCTATTCTGTGTCAAATACATTATATCATAAGGCAGATAAAAAATCAATGTAAAACAGGTGTTATAACTGTGAAAAGTTTGAATATGATTTTCAAATCAACACTATTTAAAGTTAGATTTTTCCTTCACAATTCAGATCTACTGCACAATTTTCAGTAATTTTATATTAATTATAGATATTTCAAGTTTTGTTCAAACTATGTTTTATATACATTTTCTACAAAAATATATTTTTTTCAAAAATGCTATTGACTTTTCGTGTGAAAAAGGGTATAATAATAAAGTCGTTGGGAGCAATAACAAAGTATTTCTCTTAATTCGACAACATATGGCGGCATAGCTCAGTTGGCTAGAGTACTCGGTTCATACCCGATTGGTCGTTGGTTCGAATCCTACTGCCGCTACCATATGGCCCGTTGGTCAAGAGGTTAAGACGCCGCCCTTTCACGGCGGAATCATGAGTTCAATTCTCGTACGGGTCACCAACTAATTAAGCAGAGGTAATATGAATGTATTACTTCTGTTTAAGAAGTTATAAAAATTAAATATTAACGGCCCGTTGGTCAAGAGGTTAAGACGCCGCCCTTTCACGGCGGAATCATGAGTTCAATTCTCGTACGGGTCACCAAACAGGAATAACGTACAGTTGTTCCTGTTTTTATTTAATAAAAGAGGTATTAAATATGAACGAAACTGATAAACTTCTGTTAAAACAAAAATTAGAACAAAATAAAATACAACATCAGAATAAAGAGATTGAAAATCAGAAAAAGCAAATCATAGAAAATGTCGAAGATTTTAATCGCAAATACAGATTTGCCGATAATTCCGAAACCGAAAAACTGCAAAATTTTACAGATAAACTTAATTTTACATCTCCTGCACATATTTCAGCAGAAAAAAGCAAAAACACCAATCATAACAATGCATATCTCTGCTTTTTATGTGGTTCAAAAGAGTTGTTGAATATTTATATATACGGAAAATACAATGATATTATAAATGACATGTATGAATGGGATTTTTTCAGTCCTTATTTACTGATCGTTGATGAAGATTTTAGCAGATATGTTTATATTAATGATAATCAGGAAATATCAGAACATAAAATAAAAACCTGAGAAAGTAAAATTTCTCAGGTTTTATTTTTTAGTGACAGTGTTCACATTCGCCGATTTCGCCGACAATAGGAAGTGGATCAATACCCTGTCTTGTATAATAATCAGAAAGAGCAGCCTTGATAGCCTGTTCAGCCAGCACAGAGCAGTGAAGCTTTACAGCAGGAAGTCCACCGAGTGCGTCAACTACAGCCTTGTTTGTAAGCTTTAAAGCATCTTCAATCGGCTTGCCCTTGATAAGTTCTGTAGCCATTGATGAAGTTGCAATAGCCGCACCACAACCAAAAGTCTTAAACTTTACGTCTTCAATAATGCCGTTGTTTATCTTCATATACATTTTCATAATGTCACCGCATTTTGCGTTTCCGACTTCACCAACGCCGTTTGCGTCTTCAATTTCACCGACATTTCTCGGATTTGAGAAATGATCTACAACTTCTTCGCTATATAACATAATAAAATCTCCTTTTAAATTATTTATTTTCTTCCGCCATCATTTTTTCCCAGAGTGGTGACATATCACGGAGTCTTTTTACAACCTGCGGAACAACTTCGATGATATAATCAATATCTTCATCTGTAGTTTCATCACTGATTGAAAGACGTAATGAACCGTGTGCAACCTCATGCTTTAAACCAAGAGCAAGTAAAACGTGTGACGGATCAAGTGAACCCGATGTACATGCAGAACCTGATGAAGCACAGATACCGTTTATATCAAGCATAAGCAAAAGACTTTCGCCTTCAATTCCCTCAATAGAAATATTTACAGTTCCCGGAAGTCTCTTTACAGGATCACCGTTAAGTCTTGTATGAGAAATTTTAAGAATTTCCGTAATAAGTCTGTCACGCTGTTTTGCAGTTTTTTCAGCACGTTTTTCAATATCGGTACAAGCTATTTCCATAGCCTTTGCAAAGCCCATAATTGCAGGAAGATTTTCCGTTCCTGCACGCTTGTTTCTTTCCTGCGCACCGCCATAAATAAGGTTTGTAAGTGCAATACCCTTTTTAACATAAAGAGCACCTACACCCTTCTGGGCATTTATTTTATGTCCTGAGATTGACAGCATATCAATATTCTGCTTTACAACATCAATCTCAACATGACCTACAGCCTGCACAGCATCTGTATGGAATAAAACCTTCTTTTCACGACAGATTTTACCGATTTCCGCAATAGGCTGTACTGTACCAATTTCATTGTTTGCATACATAATAGTAACAAGTGCTGTATCTTCACGGATAGCATTTTCAACATCTTCAACCTTAACAAGACCGTTTTCGTAAACAGGAAGATAAGTCACTTCAAAGCCCTGCTTTTCCAGTGCCTGACATACATGAAGTACGGCATGATGTTCAAATACTGATGTAATAATATGTTTTTTTCCCTTAAGTGCAAGTCTCTCACAAACTGAACGGATTGCCCAGTTGTCTGATTCAGAGCCACCGCTTGTAAAATAAATTTCAGAAGCAGATGCACCGATTGTCTTGGCTACTCTTTCTCTTGCGTTTTCAAGATCTCTCTGAGCATTTCTGCCAAGAGCATAAATACTTGACGCATTTCCGAATTTTTCTGTAAAATAAGGCATCATTTCGTCAAGAACTGCCTTTGATACAGGTGTTGTTGCGGCATTGTCCGCATAAACAAATCTTTTTTCCATTATATTTACTTCCTTTATGAATTCAAATCACGCTGAATTACTGCTAATTCATCGCATCTTTCATTTTCCGGGTGTCCTGCATGACCCTTTACCCATACAAATGTAACCTTATGTTTTTCAAGAAGAGGGAGCAGTCTTTCCCATAAATCAACATTAAGTGCAGGCTTTTTGTCCGATTTAATCCAGCCTTTTTTCTGCCAGCCGTAAACCCAACCCTTTGTAACGCTGTCAACCACATATTTACTGTCGGTAGTAAGAACAACCTCACATGGTTCCTTCAGAGCTGAAAGTCCTGTTATAACTCCCAGAAGCTCCATACGATTATTTGTAGTCTGTGGTTCACCGCCTGAAAGTTCCTTTACATGCTCACCAAACCTGAGTATGACTCCGTAACCACCCGGTCCCGGATTTCCGCTGCATGCACCATCGGTGAATATTTCAACCTTTTTTATGCCTATCACCTGCCTGTTGTCAATTCTGCTATTTTATATTATACCCTATTTTTCATAATATAGCAAATTTGTTAGCATAGGGAAACATTTTTTTCATCAGTTTTAGATTAAATCATTTACTATTCCTGAAATTTCAATACAGGCATCTTCAACTTTCAGTGAAGTGTCTTCATTGAAAAAGTGACTTCCTCCTGCCAACTGTTCTATAACTGACATTATCGCAACAACATCTTCAACAGGAACACAACCAGAATTTTTCCATTCAATCGAATTTGATATTAATAATTTTTTTATTTCATTGTAATCATCCATATCAAACTTACTTTCACATCTTAATTTAACAAGAAAACCGTTTTCATTATTTATTAAATCACTCAAAACCGACATTAAATTATCCCTCCTCAAATTTTAGTTGAAAACAAAACAGAGCATAATTCAATATGCTCTGCCAGACTGTAGAAAAACCTCAAAATTAAT
>JAFQBO010000065.1 GCA_017416665.1 Oscillospiraceae bacterium | reverse complement strand
TATATGATTCCTTATAACCTTAAAGTACGTGTAAGAGAAAACGAAATGATCGAAAAGGGTACAAAGCTTACTGAAGGTAGTGTATATCCTTCAGATATTCTCGAAATTCTCGACGTTCAGGCAGTTCATAACTACATTATCCATGAAGTTCAGGAAACTTACCGTACACAGGGTGTTGATATCAACGATAAGCACATTGAAGTTATCGTTTCACAGATGCTCAGAAAGGTTAAGGTTGATGACCCTGGCAGCAGCTATCTGCTTACAGGTATGTTAATCGACAGAAAGGAAGTCGATATTGTAAACGCTCAGATTAAGGAAAGAATGGAAAATGGTGAGGAAAATCTCACATTTGTTACTACAATTCCGTTCCTTCAGGGTATTACAAAGGCATCCTCAAATTCAGACAGCTTCCTCTCTGCGGCTTCATTCCAGGAAACTACAAAGGCTCTTACTGATGCGGCTATCAGAGGCAAGGTGGATAATCTTGTCGGTCTTAAGGAAAATGTCCTTATCGGTAAGCTTATTCCTGCCGGAACAGGTATGGATATTTACAATAAGGTTTCTATTACTAAAAATGAACCTGTAAGTCCTGAAATATCTTCTGCGGCAGCAGCTTTCAGCAATAATATCGGTAACATGCCGATTATCTGATAACGTTAAAACAGCAAAGGACATTACGTCTTTTGCTGTTTCTGTAAAAAGAAAGGAATAATTATGGTTTTTATTTGCGGCTTCTTAATGGCTCTTGCAGACAGTGTGCCGGGTGTTTCAGGCGGTACTATAGCTTTTCTGCTTGGCTGTTATGATGACTTTATCGGTTCGCTTGATTCGTTTCTTCCTGGAAAAAGATCTAAGGAAGAACGTAAATCCAAAATAAAAAAGGCATTCGGCTTTCTCTCAAAACTCGGTGTGGGCTGGATTATCGGCTTCATTGCGGCTGTACTGGTTCTTACAAGCGTCTTCGAGGCTCACATCTATCAGATAAGCTCTCTCTTCCTCGGTTTCATTATCTTTTCAATCCCGCTTATCATCAAGGAAGAATGGCAGACCCTGAAAGGAAAGTACTACAATCTGATTTTCCTGCTTCTTGGTGCAGGTCTCGTTATTCTGATAACTGTTTTAAATCCGTCCGGCGGCGGTGACTCAGCGGCAGTTGAAGAAAGTATGAATATTCTTGACTATCTTTTCTACATGATGACGGGTATGCTTGGTATCTCTGCAATGGTTCTTCCGGGAATTTCAGGCTCAACAATCCTTCTTATTTTCGGTACATACATGCCGATTATGACCGCTATCAAGGATATACTTCATCTCAATTTCAGTATGGCAACAATCATGAAAGTTGGTTTCTTTGGTATTGGTGTTATTCTTGGCATACTCCTCGTTATCAGACTTGTAAAAAAATCTCTCGAAAAATTCCGTTCGCAGACTGTTTATGCGATTATCGGTCTTATGCTCGGCTCACTCTATGCAGTTGTTATGGGTCCTCAGTCTCTGGATACACCTCAGCCTGCAATGAATGTTGATACTTTCAGTATTCTCTTTTTTGTAATCGGCGGTGCTGTTATAGGTGGTCTTCAGCTTTTACAGCTCATGCTCTCAAATAAGAAAAAATAATATAATTCGGATACCGCACAAAACTGTGCGGTATCATTTGAAATGAGGTGCATTATGAAAATGAAAAAAAATATTTTAAGTATTGTTATCAGTATCCTTTCAGCGTGTATTTTGTGTGTGAACCTGTCCGTTACAGCAACAGCAGGCTATACTTCGGATTATGTCTACAATATACTGGAAACCACTGCGGAAAAGGAATTTTACAACAGTCTCTATCAGAGCTGTAAAGAGGTGGACGAGTCTGATGAGTACTATACTCAGACTCCTTATGTTGAAAATAATTATAATCTCTCCCATGAACATGTACTTGAAATAATTCACATGTTTACTTATGATCACCCAGAATTCTTCTGGCTATCCAATTCAACAATGTTCTCCAGCTGGTATGGATACTCATTACTGATTCTTGAAGACTTTTATGACGGCTCAGACAGACAAAATGCAAAAAATGAAATATTTGCAGAAATTCAGACATATATTGATGGTGCAAAGCAGTGCAGTACTGACTACGACAAAGTAAAGTTTTTCCATGATAAG
>JAFQBO010000064.1 GCA_017416665.1 Oscillospiraceae bacterium | reverse complement strand
GCATAGTTATACCTCCTTTGATTTTGGAACTTTTTGTTCCTTCAGGGGTATAATATGCAGGTGAAAGTATTGATATTTACTATTTTGTAAATATTACTTTGTTTTCATATACGCTATTTTTAAAATAGAATCATAAATGAAATTTGTTGATGTTTAATCTCTTGATTGGATAAAAACCAAAAATAATTACTTCAAATATATCTACACCAGTTTTGTCATCAGCCAAAGGATATGGATTACATGATTAAAAATATGATATCAAATGATTGCAAAAACCAATAGTTGTATTCAACTTGTGTGCAACTATTGGTTTTATATATGAACTTTATTTCAAAGCATTGATTAATTATAAAAATCGTATATACTGAAATTATGGGAACATTGCATTCTGTACTGTTAAGACATTCAGGTACGGGGTGCAGTTTTATTTATAGGAGGATTTTTATGGAATTAAAGGTTATTTGCAAAAGACTTATAACTCAGAATCTTGACGAGAACATAACTGAAGGTGAATACGGTGCTGACATTATCGGCATAACTGTTCCGAGAATGTATGGCGAACATGACCTTTCGACGTTCAGCTTCCGTCTGACAGCGGTATCAAAACAGAATGAAAGTGTTGCTGAACAGGTACTGACTATGGACAGTGCCGGTGAGGAAAATATTCATCTGCTGTGGGAGGTAACTTCAGATTTTACAGCTTCAAGCGGTGAGGTTACGCTTATTCTTGCAGGTGTAAATCTTAACAACACTGTACAGATTAAATTCACTTCACAGCCTATGACAATCAAGGCTGACAGCAGACTTGAATTCATTGAATCACCTACTATTCTTGAACAGGCTTACAATCAAGTGCAGCTTGAAGTGCAAAAGGCTATTAACGCTGCTGAGCGTGCTGAAGAGATTACTTCCAATCCGATTATTGTTCCTGTCGCAACTGAAAAAGAAATAGGTGGTATTGTATCAGGTGATGATATCTCAATTGCCCAAAACGGTGCTGTAACCGTAAATTCTGTGGGTGGGAAAACAGTTGGTGTTTCAGTACCTAAAGACGCTGTTTTCACTGACACTGTTTACACGCTTCCTGTTGCTTCGGTCACAACACTTGGCGGTGTGAAAGTTGATAACAAGACCATTAAAGTCAACTCTGATGGTATTATCAGTTCAACTGTAGGATCAAGTGTTGAAAGTGGAAGGGTACTTAGCAAAAATACGTCATATAAGATAACAGATGCAGTATGCTATCCTCTTATTTTCCTAAATCTTTATGGTAACTCTACACAAGACGGCACACCTACTCCAGAGGATCCTGTTCAGATTAATAGTATTGGTGATGATGTAGCAATTAATATTACTTCCTGCGGAAAGAATCTTCTCAATATCCGAGATGATTTACCTATAACAGTAAGCGGTGTAACTATTTCAAGGGATAACACTGGCAATATTATTCTTAATGGTACAGCTACAGCCGCAATTTCCGTTTTGTTAAGTACAATTGATTTGCCATATAACACTTACACTATGTCTATAGACAGTAAAATAGAAGGAGTTGGAATTGGTTGCGCCAATTTTGGCTCAATACTTTTACCATCGACCCAAAACAGCGTAACAATTAAAAATAGTGGCAGTGGTAATATGAGGCTGAATATAAGACAAAACATTGTTTTGGAAAATTTTGTGTTAAATCCTCAAATTGAAATTGGTTCTGCGGCAACTAAGTATGAGCCTTATAAGGGTAATACAGCTGAAATCACAAGCGGTTTGCCACTTTGTTCGGTTGGTGACGTGTGTGACGAACTGATTTATAACGCAGATGGTACGGGGAAGATTATTAAACGTACAGCGAAGCTTGACAGTTACAACGGTGAAGTAATTACTACTAATTACATATCATCAACTGGTGGACTTGATACAGGTGCAACAGTTGTTTATGTGCTTGAAAATCCAATTGAAATTAAGTTTTCGACAGCTGAAATAGCGGTGCTTATGGAACTGCAGACTTACGATGGAATGACAAACATATTTAACAGCGATAATGCAGAAATGGAAGTAAAAATCTGTACAAACAATGACTATGCAGAATATATTTATTCTGTATTGAAGCGTATACTTTCATAATAATATGACAAATCACTGAGAGTTTCCTTAGAAATCTCTCAGTGATTTTTTATAACTGAATATAATAATCTTTTTATTATTCTTTTAATTTTGAATTTCGGTTTTGCATACTTTGACACCAGAATATCAAAATCCAGTTTATCCAGATTATCAAAGAAATGCTGTCTATTTGCATTGGGTTCTGCCGACTTTCTCATTGCGGGATTATATTTCAGTGCATCTTCCAGTACAGTTTCAGCATAAAGCATTTTATCTTTAAGCTTTTCAAAGATTTTTATACCCTTTCTGCTGTGGAGTATAACTAATGATGTCCCATTATTATCATCCATCTCAGGCATTACTTTATTTATGCCCCAAAAATCGGCAACCGTTATATCACTTGTACGGCTGAGCTTCTTAAACGCACATTTATAACATGATGGTCTTAATGCTGAGTTGTTTAAAAACGCCTTCATAAATGAATCAATAAAATGCGCTTTATTATAAACCTTACCATCAGCAAATTTTAGGTTAATAGCATAATTTTTCCATCCAAAATTCTTGTTTCTGAAACTTACTTCCTTAATAATTGATGACTCATTTTCATGGAAATCAACATATTTTTCCCATATCATCGGAGAAGGTGTTCCGTGACAAATAAAATCCATACAAATCAGTTGTTCATACTCTTTACCCAGAAAAGAAAGTAAAGCTTCGACCTGACAAGGGGTCCCAGTAAACAGAACTTTTTTGTTATTCTGCAAGTCTTCTTGTACTTTTAAGTATACATTTCCTGCTGAACACTGTAAATACTTGCTACCACGCAGACGATTGAGTTTATAAATTTCATTGACAGCTATATATTCGGCCTTTCGGCAATCCTCTGACATTGCTACACCATACACAATGCCGTTTTCTGAAATAATATTTTCCGCCAGTAATGTAAATATACCGCCAGAGGAACTTTTTTTTCGGATTTTTTCGTCTTTATTTATAGCAGCATATGATTTCGGAATTTCAGTACAACTTATATTATTTGAATTGCCAATAGGGCATACTTTCTGACATTTTTCGCAATTTATACATTTTCCCGCATCAACAGCAGGGTATTCAAATCCCTCGTTGTCTTTAAACATAGTAACAGCTTGAACTGGACACACATTAATACATGCACAGCATCCGCAGCAGTCTTTTTTATCATTAATGACAATCATATGTATACTCCTGTTCCTACCTTTTGATTTTGCAAATAAAGCTTTTTTCATCCTCATTCATTCCGAACAAGTATTGTGATACGATATAGACAGCTGTATAAATTACGACCCATATACAAAAGTCAATTGTGCTGTCTATTACAATCCTGTTCATAATAAACACGCCGCATAAAATAGGAATTATCATACCTTTTGACAACTTTAGAATATTCTTCCAGAATAAGACTATATTTATTTTCATAGTCTTATAATAATATATGTTCATTAATATACCATTTGCAAGAATAATACTTATAGCAGTTCCTGCAGATGTACCCACACATCCATATCTCATAGCCATGGGG
>JAFQBO010000063.1 GCA_017416665.1 Oscillospiraceae bacterium | reverse complement strand
ATACTTTGGAAGTGATAGGATGAAAAAAGTGATTTCCGACAACAATAAAAAAGTTGCCAGAAAAAGGATTGTTGCTATTGCGGCTTTGCTTATTATTGCAGGCGGTTCTACAGTCGGAATTGTTTTTTCACAGAAGAAAAAGCCTCAGGCAGAAAAAACAGCAAATAATATACAAATAAATGCTTCTGCTATGGAAACGGGCGGAACAATCAGTGCAGGAGGTACAATTACATCAGCACAGCTTTATGATTACATCGGGCTGGAATCGACTGCCGTCAGATTACAGATTGAAGAAGTATATGTGGAGTCAGGAAATTCGGTAACAGCAGGTACACAGCTTTACAAGCTGACAGACGAAACTGTAACCAAAGGTAAATCAACATTGGAAAAAGAGCTGAAATCGGCTGAAAACGCATTACTCGATCAGAAATTGTCTTATGAAAAATCAAAGAATTCTGCATACAGCTTGTATCAGTCAGAGCTTTTGCTCGGTGATACTGCCCAAAGCGACTATAACGACGGAATTGCACAACTTAACTCAAAGCTCGAAGATGCTCTGAATGATTACAATGACGCACTTAATACTGTAAATACAGCTCCGAGCGAGATAGAGTCAAAGCAATCGGAGTTTGATTACCTTAACAGCGAAATATCTGATATGGAAGAACGTCTTTCAGAGCTTGAGAGTGAAAAAGAAAATAAAAAATCTGCATATACACAGGCTTCCGATAATCTTAATGCTGTTGCTGCCGAATATAACTCTATTGCAGGAACGGTAAAATATATCGGCAATTACATCGGAATTGATGTATCAGATGTAGAGCTTTCGCAAGGTGCTGCAGCAGATATTCCACAGCAGGACAAGGAGAATAACGATAACGGCGGTGACAGACCTTCCGTAGGAGATATGCCTGAATTCGGCGGTGAAATGGGTGATATTCAATTTAAATCTGTTTCATCATACGGCATTGTAAAAGCGTCGGGTGTGGCTGAAACTGATTCAGCAGAAACCATGCTTATGTCTCTTTATGAAGACGCAAGAGCAGAATATGAAATGCAGAAAAATATTCTTGCAGAAGCCGAAAACACATATTCATCTGCCAGAACCGATTACGAAATTGCAGATAGTACATTCAGTGAATTACAGAGCAGCATCAACGAAAATAAATCAACTGTAACTTCGCTGAAATCTGAAATTTCAAAGCTTGAAAGCAGTTATTCAAGTGCAAAATCCAAACTTTCATCACTGAAAGCGGAATATAATTCTCTGAAGCTTTCTTATGAAACAGATAAGCTGACGCTGAAAAATACATATGATACTTCAATGGCTTCATACGAAAACGCTCAGTATCACTACGATCTGACTATGTCTACAATTGAAGAAGAACTTGAAGCGGCAAAGAACGCAGTTTCGGTATGCGAAGAAAATCTCAGAGTATTTGAAGAAACCCTTGCAGACGGAATCATTGAGGCACAGCAGGACGGAGTCATATATTCCTTGTCCTATGAAGCTGAGGATATAGTGAACATTTCATCTCCGCTTGTAAACTACGTCGATGATACAAGCTTCGGAACGACAGTTGAGCTTGACCAGTACGATGTAACGGAAATAGCAATAGGTGACAGCGTTATAATCTATTCTTCCGAATCGGGAATGACAAACGGACGGATTACATCTGTTTCCGCCGGCGAATCGACAAGCCTTGCCAATGTAATATTCAATGTAACCGTTGTTGCTGAAGGCGAAAATGTTAATCTTTACACAGGACAATCCGTAAATGTATATTTCAACGCTATGTCTATGGATACATCAAAGTTCAGCGATTACGAAAACAACGATGAAAACGGCGAAGAAGGCAGCTTTGGAGGCTTTGGAGACTTCGGAGATTTCGGCGGTGAAAGACCTGATATGGGCAGTTTCAATCCTGGAAATATGCCTGATATGAATTTTGGCGGCGGAGAAAGACCCCAGCGTGGAAATTAAGGAGGCAGACATTATGAAGAAAATTATAGCTGCCGTATGTGCTGTACTTATTGTGGCAGGCGGTACAGGATACGGCATTTATCGTTATAAAAAAGCTGATAAGAATACAGAAGGCATAATTAAGGAGGTTTCTGTGGAATTCGGCAATGTTACCGCAGGTGTAACCGAAAGCAACTCTGTCAATGTAAGCGCATTATCGCAGACCTACGATCTTACTCTTGCTTCAACAAGCGTATCCGCATCAGTTGAAGCAAGCGGAGGCGGTTCATCCTCAGGCGGCGGTATGAGTATGGGCGGAATGGGAATCGGCGGCGGAATGGGTATGGGCGGCGGTTCTTCAATGCCCATGGGTTCAACCAGCGTTTCGACATCGTCATCTTCATCATCAGTTGAGCTTATTGTTGATGAAGTATTTATCAGTGCAGGACAGACTGTTTCAGAAGGCGATATTATAATGTCCATTACACAGGAAAGCATAGACGCTGCAAGAACTGAACTGACAGACGCTGTTTCTGATGCAGAGCTTGCTCTTGCACAGGCAAAGATAGAAGAAAACGAAACACTTTTATCTGCAAAATATGAATATGATACAAGGATAGCCGAGGGCAGTTCGGCGCTTTCGACGTATAACGCAAAGCTTGATGAAATAGCCTCAAATATATCGGCTCTGAGCAGTCAGATTGCTGAAACGGAAAGTGAAATTGCTGAACTTGAAGATGCTGTTGCAAACGGGAACTCACAATCTGAAATGCAGCTTACACCGGCAAGGTCACAGCTTGAAAATTATCAGTCACAGCTTTCTTCGGCACAGAGTACACGTTCCTCAGATGAACTTGCGGCAAAGCAGGAATATGAAGAAGCCCTTATGTATTATGAAAATGCACAGCAGCTTTACGATATTGCAGTAAGCGATATGGGAGATGCAACAGCCTCAGCACAGGAAGCAGTTGATACTGCAAAGGATAATTTAAAAGCATTTGAAAGCTATATTTCTGACGGAAACATCAAGGCAGAGTACAGCGGAACTATTATGTCTGTGGGCTACGCTTCGGGAGATACTCTGTCCGCTGATACTGCTATTGCCGAATATGCCGACGCAGAAACCATTACAGTAACCGTAAATGTCACAGAGGATGATATTGCGGCTGTGAGACTTGACGAAGTTGTTGAAGTTACATTCCTTTCATATCCCGATGAAATCTTCTCAGGATATGTATCTGAAATAGGTTCATCCTCATCATCTGCCAATTCTTCAACAGTAAGCTATCCGGTAACTGTTGTTATAACTACTGTTCCCGAAACAATTCTTACAGGAATGACTGCCAATGTTACTTTTATAACAAAACAGGTTAAAGACGTTCTGTATATTTCAAACAGAGCAGTAATAACTGACGGTACTGATTCCTACGTCACCAAAAAGCTTGCTGACGGTACAAAAGAGAAGCTTCGTGTGCAGACAGGCTTTTCAAACGGCAATTATGTTGAAGTATCAGGAGAGCTTTCTGAGGGTGATACGATTCTGATAGAAAGCAAGGTGGAATGATATGAAATTTTCAGAACTTCTTCATCTTGTCAGACTTAATCTTACACAGAATAAATTCAAGGTTATTCTTACATCAATCGGCATTATTGTCGGTGCGGCAACTATTGTAATAGTTATTGCTGTCGGCAGAGGAGGTAAAGCTGACGTTGCCGATCAGTTCCGAAATCTTAACGCAGGTGCTGTTGATATAAGCTATGAACAGGCACAATCGGGCAGAAGTTCCTTTCCTTCATCTTCATCATCGGGCGGAGGTATGCCCTCATTTGGCGGCGGTATGCCTTCGTTCGGCGGCGGAGATTTCAGTCCTCCGTCAGGCGGAAATAGTTCATCAGGGGGCAGTTTTGCACCTCCGTCAGGGGGGAATAGTTCATCAGGCGGCAGGGGAAACAGACCTGATTTCTCAGGAGGCGGCGGTTTCGGCGGCTTCGGAGATATGTTCGGCTCTATATTCGGCGGAGAAGAAAACAGATTAAACACAGAAAAAATCACTCTTTCAACGGAGGATATGGAAACCCTTGCAACATTTGTTCCCGGACTCAGTGACACAACAATTTCATACACAACAAAGCAGGACGTATATGGCGGCAATATAGAAGAAACCGAATCATACACCATTGCAGGAACTCTGGCGGATTATGCTGATTTATCAAATCTCACGCTTCTTATGGGCGATTACATATCAGACGCAAACGAAGAAAACAAGGAAAAGATATGTGTGCTTGGATATAATGCAGCAAAAAGTATATTCGGCAGTACAGAAGAAGCATACGATAATCTTGTATATATTGATGACAGACCGTATACCGTAGGCGGAGTTTTTGCTGAACAGGGTACGGTTGAATCAGGTATCAGTGCTGATGACGCAATCTTTATTCCATACAGTACGGGTATAAAATATCTTACTGGAAGTGATATCAGTCCGACAATAACAGTAATAGCAGAAGATGTTGACAACATTGACACGGTTATTGCAGATATTAAAACTGTTCTTGCAGAAAGCTATCCCAATGCAGAATTTACTATTTCAGATGCAGGAAGCAAAATGGAAGCGGCATCAAAATCAAATGAAACACTTACGCTTATGCTTATTGCTATGGCATCAATCGTATTTATTATCGGTGGCATAGGAATTATGAATGTCCTGTTTGTATCAGTTAAAGAACGTACAAAGGAAATAGGTATTCTCAAGGCAATAGGCGGCTCACAGAAAGATATATTAATGGAATTTCTGATGGAAGCCTGCTGCATCAGTTTTATCGGAGGTATTCTTGGTGTGATTATAAGCTTTGCAGTAAGTCCTGTTATTTCAGGTTTTAACATAAGGCTGGAAATGACTGTTTCCGGTGCAGTACTGGCACTTCTATTTTCCATTGTTACAGGAACAGTATTCGGATTTTATCCTGCGTGGAAGGCTTCAAAACTCGTACCTGTTGAAGCACTCTCATCCGAATAATTCTGAAAGGGGTTATTAAAAATGAAGAAACATATTGCAATGTTAACAGCACTTTTGCTTTCTGCGGCATTGTGTGCCTGTGATAATTCAGAGAAGACAGCCGCAGATATTAACTATCTTTATGGGCAGATTTCTGAAATCAGCGGAAATGACCTGACATTGCTTGTAGCTGAATATGATGAATCTGACGAAAAAACAGAGGAAAAAGATAAGGAATCCTCTGATAACAGCGAGGACAGCAAATCGCAGAACAGAGGAAATAAGGGAAACAGACCTCAGGGCGGTTTCGACCGTGAAAATATGCCCGAAGGCTTTGATCCTGAGAATATGCCTGAGGGTGGCTTTGACCGTGAAAATATGCCCGAGGGCTTTGATCCTGAGAATATGCCAGAGGGTGGTTTCGACCGTGAAAATATGCCGGAAGGTTTTGATCCTGAGAATATGCCAGAGGGTGGTTTCGACCGTGAAAATATGCCCGAGGGCTT
>JAFQBO010000062.1 GCA_017416665.1 Oscillospiraceae bacterium | reverse complement strand
TACCCATATCTTCACGGAGAGTACGGATACGCTGTGCAACCTCACGGATGCTCTGCTCAGTTTCTGATAAATTTCTCATACTGTCTGACATAATATATGCCCCTTTCGATTAAATTTCTGGGGCAATAAAATAAAAAAACGCCCCAAAGTAAATTACTTTGAGACGAGCTGTACACCCGCGGTACCACTCAAATTGCGTGCATTTTTAATGCACACCACTTTCAGACTCGCCCTCACATTTAAGGGATAAGCCCTATGCATTTACGCAGCCTCACGGAAAAGCTTACTATGATGAAAAAACAAGAATTCAGCCTTTCAACTCAGAAGGGATAAACTCTGATGATGTCTGCCGTTTCACACCACCCAACGGCTCTCTGATAAACATTTTTCAAAGTTCGTGTCTTCGTCTTAGTTATTTGTATTCATTGTATCACTATATATTTGATTTGTCAAGTGTTTTATAAAAAATAAAATTTTTAAAAAATCGAAAAGATTATTTCTAAAAGCATTTGATAAGCTCGCAATACAGTATTATAATTCAAGAAATAAATGTAATTGAGCAAGTATAGGAACTGAAAAAACAAGCATATATTGTATATAAATCAACAAAAAGACCATTTCTGATTAAAACGGTCTTTTTTCATTATTATTCAATTCTTTTTTTCAAAATGCCAAGAAGCTTTTCACCAATATTATCAATATCTGCTCTGTCTGACAATGTAATTATGTCAAAGCCTTCTCCGGTTTTACGCATTTTCTCATTTATGGCACCCGTATTATCATTGTCAAGAGTATCAGCAATCAGTACCACTGTGGCATTAATTCCGAATTTATCCGCAAGAGCATATAATTTAGTATAATAGTCCGATCTAAGATTATTGGTAGCCTTACATTCAATAAATAGCGAGTTTAAGCCTTTTGTCAGCACACAATTAAATTCATTAGATGCAACATCATTCTCCCAATTTATCTCAAAACCACTTCGTATATCATTATACTTTCCTGTTTCTTTTGCTTTATGATATACGTATACTTCAAGCAATTTTCCCTCTGATGTCAAAAGTTCTTTGATTTGAGGTGTTGCATATGTAAAGGTAATAGTACCTGTATTCCTTTCAATTGAAAGATTTATCAGATATTTCTTTTCATGCAGAAACTTAATCAATTCATATCCTTTAGCATTTAGCTTTTTACAATCAACATTGTAAGCAGAGAGATTATTGTAGCAAATTTTTATCACATGATCCTTCGGATTAATTTCACACTTTATATAATCTGGCTGCATAAGCTTGTATAACTCACTTATTAATGAATCATAAATTACTCTGCTTCCATAAATATCCTTGATAACCACCTTGCATGACCCTGTATTGCGTACTGCAATATAACTGTCATCAGCAATAATATTTTGTGAAATCAAAGCGTCCAGTATTTTAGAAACAGCTTCTTTACAGAGAAACGGAATAATATATGTATACTCATATATATTATGAGGAGTATTTTTTCTGCTGAAAACAGCAATAACATCTTTTTCATCGGAATAATCCTTGAAGCACTTGCACATCTGTTTCCATTCGGCAGTATATTGCTTATACTGTCTCCAAAGCTCATTATATTCCTCATAAAATTCCGGCTTATTGCTTGTGGTGCTTGTCGAAAGATTAAATGCAAACATATCGGACACAGTAAGATACGGTTTAAATCTGATATATTCTATGGCAGAGCAAGCATTAATATTGTTGAAAGAACTATTTGACGAATTAAACGAATATGTTGGATATCGTTTATACATTCCGACCAATCCCATCATACGCGAAACAGGTGAAGAATTTTTTTCAATAATAAACTTATGTCCTTTTTTCAGCTGTCTATCAATATATTCTTCAATATACTCCATATACTCCGTTCCATATTCTGAATTGATAAATCTTACATTCTGCACTCTTTTGCTGCTAAGCTGAGAAAATTCCTTTTCAGTTTTCTCGGCATCAGAAACATTCAAGCCGCTAGTACATTCAATAATGAAGTTAATCGATGCCCTCAGTTTCTTTTTAAGCATAAATTCGGAAATATACGGCAATGCTTTTTTCACAGCCTCAACTTCAGTTCTCTTTAAGCATGAAGCGAGAAAAACTATTTTATATGGATTAACAGTTATTGCCGCAGCAATATTTGAAAAAACATCATTGTTACTTCCTGTTACAAATGGTATTGCCATATACAATTCAGATGAATAAGTAAGGATAAACGGAATTCCCTCAATAAGTTCAAGGTCATCCAGTTTATAATTACGATACTGCTGACTTTCAAATATTGGAACAAATCTATCCAAAAGCTGTTCTACATCCGTAAACACATATCTTTCCCCGTTACTGTTGGCAAAAGGAGTTATATAATATATCGCACTTGTTACGTCCTCAAGCATTTCTTCGCAGGACTGATAACGCTCCTTAGTACCGCACAATGATTTTTTCAGAATCTCCGTGAGTAATCCACGAAATTTCGGGTGTATCATATCGCTGCATGAATTAAGAAGTTCAGATTCATTGACAAGATTTTCAATTTTATCAAAAAATGACGGAGAATAAAGAAAATCATCAGAAGCCGTTTCACTTGTCACAATTACCGCATTAAAAAGAGTTGCGCCGATTGCATATATGTCCGTCAGATTGCTTATTCCTGTTTCATAAGGCTCAGGAGCATCAAATCCTTTTGAAAACGAAATCTTTTCGGAGATTTCATATACAGAGCATATAGTATCAACATCAAACATCTGGATTGTTTCTACAAGAATTTCATCACCACGCTTCTGAAATCCGAAATTTGACGGTTTAATATCACCGTTAAGTAATTCAGCTTTATGAAGTGAACAAACACATTTCAGAAGCTCCTTGACTGCATTCATTGCCGTCAAAAGCTGATGTTCTGAATTTTCAGAAGGATTATTATTAATACTGTTACATAAGCTTTCAAATGTTTCAAGCTCGGAAACGGGTGTCCATATATAAATTGTCCCGTTGTTATTATCAGTATGATACATCTCAAAATGCGAAATAAATGTTGCAAGATCCAACTGATTTCTGACTTTAAGAAGCATATTATACGGCTGAATAAAACTTTTAAGTCTTTTGATAAATTCGCTTTTTTCCGTGTTTTCACCACAATAAATCAGCTGGTTATTTTCATTTCTTTTCAGATTTTCAACTTCAATCGGATAAAACTCTTTTAATACACCTAACCTTAAACGACTTTTCACTCAAGAACATATTAATTCCTTTTAGAAGTCTTAAAAATTCTTTCATTTTTGAAGATTTCGTTTCTGCTTTCGGCATTTTTTTATCAGGTTCATCTTTAAACCATAAGCCGTAATCACAGGTAGATACATCTATACCGATATCGGTTATTTTCTTTATTAGCTCTTTGTAAAGAGAGTATGCCGTTTTTTGTGAAGAATTCAGCTGAATAGGACTTATTTTTTCGATATATGTATCGCCTTTTTTCGATATCTTGGAGAAACTAACTGATCTATTATGTTTCTTCACAGTATGGCTGTTACTTATATGACTCACCCTATGGCACACGCATTTTAAAAATTCTCGACACAAATCAGAAACTTACACTTCTTTCACAAGAAAACGAATACTCCTACATCGAAGTTGTAATGTACAACGACAAAGTTTATAACGGCTATGTTAAAAATAACGTAATTTCTCCAATCACACAGACTTCAACAAATACAACTACAAATAACAACGACATTATTCTCAGCGGAACTTCATATAGTTCCTGCGGCTGTATTCCCTATACTAACTATAAATACGTTTCCTCAAATATTGGATGTAAGCTTCGTTCTCAGCCCAATCTGTATTCAAACGTAATGCATATTCTTGACACTTACACTCCCGTTAACATTATTTCAGCAGTACAGGATTTCTACTATTGCAGCGTTTATGTCAACAATCAGCAGGTATACGGCTACATTCACTCATCTGTTCTTTCATGAATTCAGATTAAGAAAATTGAATAGGGCGGAATGAACTGCCCTATCAAGCCACCGCACATGTCGTTCAGCATACGGCAGTTTAATTCAAAAATAAATATGTACTGACGCATAGTAATCTGAAATACTGACTAAGCCTCGCTTTGTCAGTATTTCTTTTGATACTGCTTTTTTCAAAACAGATTTTGCAGCTACAGACTGGAAATGATTCCCACAGTATGCAACCTTATGAGCTATCCACTTCGTACTTTTAATTTCTGCAATCCCCATTGTCTTTTCTTTACTGTTTCTATATTATCACCTATGTAGGACAGATGACCACATTCTTCCATAATAAACGTGATTTTTCTGTAGTGCGATGTAGGCATCGCACCCTGCATTGATTATATTTATTTTACACATACATTTTCAATATTTATATTGAATTTTATAATAATATATAGTATAATAAAAACAGAAAAGGAGGGATTCATATGAAATCCAAATACACAGAAATTATAAATAAAAAGCTGTTGAGCATTCTGCTTGTACTTATTATGGTAATCGGAATGATTCCAGTCAATGCAATTGCACAGGACAGCACTTCAGGCAGTTCACAAACAATAAATTACGGTGAATTCATCGATGGTGAACATGTAATCAGTGACATGATTGAAAAGAATGGCATGTACGCTCATCCTCGTATCATTATGTCGGAGGATAGATTTGCAAAGCTGAGAGAGAGTATCGGACAGGATTCAGTAACAGCGATTCTTCTCGAAAAGCTTCGGGGTGAGGCAGATCGGCATATGAACGAACCTGTATGTCAATATGAAATTCCCGACGGTATACGCCTTCTCGAAACCTCAAAAAGAAT
>JAFQBO010000061.1 GCA_017416665.1 Oscillospiraceae bacterium | reverse complement strand
TTTATATTTGTCGGTGTTTTTATTTTGTAAAATTTTTGTAGGGGCGACCAATGGTCGCCCGTTTGAATTATAATTTATTTTGCGGGCGAGCAATGCTCGCCCCTACATGAAAATAACGAATTTCAGCCATTTGTAGGGGACGGCGCCCACGACGTCCCGTTATAAATCATACAAAATTACGGGCTGATGTAGGCATCAGCCCCTACAGATGATAGGTACAGACAATAAAATGTTAATTTGGTAAATTATAATTTTGCTATGCCCGAAATTAAAAGTTTTTTGGTTCTTTTTTTCAAAAAAGAACAGACTTTTTCGACAAACTCAAAGGACTGCCGAAGCAGTCCTTTTAATATTAATTTACACCTTTCATAGCGGCATCAACAACGTTTTTAAAGTGCCATGTAAGATTTTTTCTGTCAAGAAGACCGAAAGCACTCTCGCCTTCCTTAACGCCGTTATCCCAGATAAAGCATGTAATGCCACGTTCCTTTGCCGCAGAAACGTAATATTCCATGTGTCTTACTCTGTCATCGTCATTGTTCTTGTTTACAGAACCGAATTCGCCGATAATTGCAGGAATTCCCTTGTCGATAAACGTTGACTTGATGAGATCAAAGTTTTTGTCAAGTTCCGCCTTGTCAGAATCTGAAAAACTTGAAGTACCATTATCATTAAGTGCAAAATCGTATGGTGAATATGCGTGAATTGAAACAATAACGTGATCATCATCAGGAACTTTGATTGCCTTGATTGCAGTTTCGTCCATAGCCGCCGCATGGCCTGTAACAATAAGAGTTCTTGTTTCGTTGTTTCCACCCGATTTTCTTACAGTATCAACAAACTTTGCAATAAGGTTGTTTATTACCTCTCGTTCTTCAGCTGTACCACTTCCCCATTCTTCCGGGATTCCCATGATTCTCGGTTCATTGATACCCTCGAAAAGTAGATGTTCGTCATAATTCTTGAAACGTTCCGCAACCTGTTCCCAGATTTTCAGATATTTTGCTGTTACCGCTGATTCTTCAGCTTTTGACGGATGCAGCCAGATATAGTCATCATGATGAACATTGATTATAGCGTACATATCATTATCGACAACATAATCAACGACTTCATTTACTCGTGAAATCCAAGCCTCATCAATTTTGTCACCGTCCATATGTTCGCCCCAGGTAACAGGTATTCTTACCGCATTAAAGCCTGCCGCTTTTACTGTGTCGATCATCTGCTTTGTTGTTTTCGGATTGCCCCAGGCTGTTTCACCGTCTGTTGCATATTCCTTGTAATTGTAGCAGTCAAATGTGTTCCCAAGATTCCAGCCGATTTTCATTTCCTTTACAATATCCATTGATGACTTTCCGCCGCTTGATGCTGTTTTATTCTCGTCATTATCCTTAGGCTTTTCGGCATCAGTGTCTGTATCAGCCTGCACAGAAGGTGCTGAACCACTGCTGTATTTTACAGTTACATTTTTAAGATTTACACTGTCGTTCTGACTCCACCAGTAACCAAGCATAACTTCACCGTCAGCTTTGATATACTCCTTAATTTCATCTGGAACAAGCCAGTAGAGAGTTGCATTGTTTGAATTTGTCATAACGGCAATGTTACCTGTCTGATACCAGCCCTTGTCTGTTTTGTCAGGGCATGAATCGTCTACTGAAATACCGAATGCACCTGCATATTTCTGCATTTCAGTACCACCTTCAACATTAAATTCAAAATACTGTGGAACACCATCTTCCGGAATCATATCAGAAAGCGGAAGATTTAAAGTTCTGCCCGACTCACTGCCATAGGAAAGACTTTCATTGACATCAATGGTTTTTGTACCGTCAACAGGAATTTCCGCAGTTGTTGAGTAGTTACAGATTATGCTTGAAAGACGAAGTTTCTGAAGTCCGCCCCACCAGTAGCCGATTTCGATACTGCCTGTTTCTGTTGTGTTTACATAATCTCTGATTTCTGATGGAACATCCCATTTAACTTCAAGATATGCACTGTTTACATCCATCTCAAAGTTGTCCGACTGATACCAGCATTTATCTGTTGCCGCAGAGCATGACTCATCAACTGAGATACCGCACGCACCCTTATAACTGCTGATATTTGAAACACCATCTTCAGCGTAGAAAACGAACACAAAAGAATCAACCTTATCACCCGGGCGTACAAATTCACTCATATTCGCCTTATAGGTTTTATTGTTATCATAGTCTAAGATTTCATTGATTTCACTTTTTTCACTGCCCATTGAAAAGCTTACATTTTCAATCGGACTTACATGTTTTGTTGTAGTAGTGGTGGTTGTTGCTTCTGTAGTAGTTGTTGTGGTTACTTCTGTTGTAACCGCTTCTGTAGTTTCTGCAACAGATGACGATGACTCTGCTGTTTCGTTTTTGCTGTCACAGCCTGTAAGCATAAATGCACTGCAAAGCAACATAACTACACTTGCCATTAAATTTACGCCAATTTTCATTGAAGTTCTTTTTTTTCGCATATTATTCTCCTTTTTTATGTCCTATTTTTTCGCCCATTTTAACAACCGTCTCAAATCCATTCTTAGTATTCAAGACTATATCATCATCAAACTCGACAGTATCTTTTTTGAAAATCAGTACTACAGTCGAACCGCCGAATTCAAACATTCCCTTTTCTTCGCCACGTTTAAACCTGTAACCCTTGTCACGATGATGATTTTTTATTTTTCCTACGAGCATTGCACCAACTTCAGCATGAATTACCTTTCCAAAGTTTTCGGTATGAAGAACAGTAAATTCTCTTGTGTTTTCCCTGTAAATATCAGCTTTTTCGAGAGCGATCGGATTTACAGTATGGTAAAAGCCGTCAATATGAAAGTTTTTCGACTTACGTCCGTTATCAATGTACATATATCTGTGATAATCGGAAACCTCAAGTCTGAAAATACAGAAAAAGCCTTCGTTGTACTGTTCCGCAAGCTTACGGCTTCTCAGGAATTCATCTACATGATAAGAAACGCCCTTTATATCAAAGATACTGTCCTCATCAATTTTATAAACGGTAAGCTTTGAGTCGCACGGGCTTACAAGAGCATCGGGTGTCATATCTACCGGACGTGCATCAGACTTGATTTTCCGTGTAAAAAATTCGTTATAAGAGCCGTAAACAGCAGGCTCATATTCTGTCAGATCAATTCCTGCTTTCTTTATAAATGACGGAATAAGATTCTGCGACAACGGACTATTACAGAATGCACCTGCCGCTTTTGAAACGACAGGTGATGTAAGTCCTTTTAATGCAATACTTCCGCCAACGGTTTTATAAAGAATATCAAGCAGACTTTTCTGACTGTTGTCATTCGGGATAATGTTTCCCTTTCTGTCTATAACCTTGTATTCCAAACCATTCTCCTTTTATCTGAATTTATATCTGTAAAGCAGCCACAGGAATTCCAAAGCACCTATTCCAACAAAAACAAGCATGGTTTTCATCTGTGGTTTCTTCACTTTAAAACGTGTAATAAACGCAATACCGACAATCAGCATAACAATCGCATAAACATCGGAAAAAACTTCATTTCCGATATTTTTTCTGAATCCGTAGACAAGCGGCATAATAAGTGCAACACTTGTTACAGGGAGTCCCTCATAGGTTTTGCGGACATCTTTTGTTTTCTTCTGTCTTTCTTCTTCCATCACGTTAAAGTATGCAAGACGAATAACAGCGGCAAGGGTAAAGAAAATCAGAATAAAATAGTGATAAATTTCTCTCATGCCTACTGCCCAGCCTATCGCACCCGGCAAAAGACCAAAACATATAAGATCACAAAGCGAGTCTATCTGAATACCGAATTTCTTTTCTGCATCGGTACGCTGTCTGGTTCGTGCAATCTTGCCGTCAAACATATCGCAAAGCCCTGAAATAAGGAGTGCAATAACAGAAATAACAACCGGCTTTCCGTCCATTGCAAAGTAAATTCCAGTAACTGCCGATGCAAGACCGATGTATGTAAGAATCACCGTATAATTATAAAATCCTATCATCAATAAAACCCCTCGTTAAAAACTCTCATCTCTATAATACTGCATTGTACTAAAATTATTCTTTTTTCCAATGTCACCTTAAAATAATATTATATCAGATTTTCACGAATTTTTCAAGTAAAATCGGAAAAAACAATAAATCACACAAAAAAATTATCAGAATTATTTTTCTGTGTGATTTAAAGCATTGTATTTTATGCATATTTAACAATATTATTTGTGATATTTTCCACCACTGTTTATCTGAAAAGCTCTGTAAATCTGTTCAAGGAGCATTACTCTTGCAAGCTGATGCGGAAAAGTCATTTCAGACATTGAAAGCTTAAAGTCTGCTTTCTGCTTAACCTTATCAGACAAACCAAACGAACTGCCTATGATAAAAGAAACCGTACTCTGACCGTAAACAGGAATATCAGCCATTTTTTTTGCAAGACTCTCGCTTGAAAGCTGTTTGCCCTCGATACACATAGGAATAATAAATCCTGAGGCATGCTTTAAAATGCTTTCTGCCTCTGAATTAAGAGCGTTTTCTATTTCCTTTTCCGATGGATTGTCCGAAAGTCTTGACTCATCAAGCTCAATTACAGTCACATTACCGAATCTTTTCAGACGTTTCAGATATTCGTCACATGCATCCCTTAAATATTTTTCTTTAAGCTTTCCAACTGTTATAACCTTTACATTAAGCATCAGAACACCACCATTTTTCCACTTGTTTCAACAGGAGCAACCTCAAGTATGTAATCACGATCCCTTACAAAATCCGATAAACCGTTCACATTTGTCGTTTCAGCTATGTACGGCGTATTGTTTTCCTGACTTAAATGTCCCAGAATAATACGGGTTGTACCATTTCTTATAAGCTCAGCCGCCTGCTTTGCACATTCATCGTTTGAGAGATGTCCGTAATCTGAACGGATACGTTCTTTAAGCGATGCAGGATAAGAACCGTTTTTAAGCATCTTTTCGTCATAATTCGACTCAAGCAAAACAAGATCACAACCGATAATATAATCCCGTACAGTATCTGTCACATACCCGAGATCCGTACAAACCGCACATATTCTGCCATCAGGAGTTTTTATTCTGTAACCACAGCTTCTGACTGTATCATGAGGAGTATCAAAGCATGACACCTCCATGTCTGCCGAAACTGCCGCACCGTCCAGCTCGTAAACAGGCGAATTTGGTGAAATCAAGCCTTTTCTGAGTATTTCCTCCAGAGTTTCACGCTGTCCGAAAACAGGTACACCCGTATTTTTTGTAAGAACCTTCAGACCGCTTACATGATCCGAGTGTCCGTGTGTAATAAAAACACCCTTGATTGATGATACTGAAAGTTCAGATCTCATCATTGCTTCAGAAAGTCTTTTAAACGATGCTCCTGCATCAATAAGTATTCCACCTTTTATGTCGCCGATAAACGTCGAATTTGCTTTACTCGAACTAAAAAGAGGATAAATCCTCGCCATTTTTCTGCTCCTTTCTTTTTACGCTTTTTTGAAAAAAAGCTTAGCAAAAAACTTTTAAATCGGACTTAACTAAGCGTAATTTTTAATTTAATGCACGATGGCATATCAATAAAAGTTTTGATCAAACTTTTTTGCTTGCATGCCTGTGGTGCAAAAGTTTGCAGGGTCAAGGGACAGAGTCCCTGTCGCCGTCCGCAGACGGCGAAACACCCCAATCGAAGGCGCGCCCGAAGGAAGTGCCCTTGGGGTATATTTACGAGGGGTGAATTGACAAAACAGCCC
>JAFQBO010000060.1 GCA_017416665.1 Oscillospiraceae bacterium | reverse complement strand
TGATTATCAGTTTAATGAAACATGTCAGGATACTGTTCCGCAGGCACTTGAAGCTTTCTTTGAGTCTGACTCGTTTGAAGATGCTCTGAGAACTGCCATATCTGTCGGAGGTGACAGTGATACTCTTGCGGCAATTACCTGTTCCATAGCCGAGGCATATTACGGAGTACCGCAGGATATATATAATAATGCGGTTAAATATCTTGATAGTCGCTTGCGTTCAATACTTGAAGAATTTGAAGAAAAATATGGCGATAATGTAATCAGATAAAAATACAAATATAAGAGAAGTTAGTGTTCCAGATTGGATATGGCAGATACCGAATTATCTGAATTTATAAAACAAAACAGCACCGCAAATCAAAGCGGTGCTGTGTTTGTATACGCAAGTTCCGTCGGAGGATTTTCATACATTTGTGTGCGTGTTCTGTTGATGGTCATTTTTGCTATTACATTTTTATCAGGAGCAGGGTATACGGTAAAACAGTCCTGCTCACCCTTTTCGGTACGGACAGTATATGTAAGCTTTTCGGTTTCAATGGAAAATTCAGCATCACCCCTTGTGTCAAGGCGAATCCATTTTTTATACTGATTTACATACACTCCGTTAAGACCATGATATACAAGTATCGGTGCAGTTTCATCATCTAAAATAAGCTTTTGATAACAGAATCCACAGGGAATATCTTTTGCACGAAGAATTGCGGCAAGAAGGTGTGACTGTGCAAAGCATATACCGTGACCGTCTTTTAAAACCTCTGATGCAGAGCATGGAACGGTATCTGCATTTATGTCGGCAGAGTGGGGAATATTGTCACGGACATATTCATAAGCAAGTCTGATAAAGTCGGTTTCATCAGTTGCCTGTTTATACAGCTTTTCGGCAAGCTCGCTTATAGCCTCATTGTGAAAATCGATGATATTATCACATTTTAAGTAATCGTTTATGTTGTCTGAATATGGTGTTGCAGTCATAAGAAATCTCCTTTACGTTTTTTTATTATTGTATCATAAAACATTTTATACGTCAATCAGAGAGATGATTTCTCAGAGGAAATATGTAAACTGTCTGCTATTAAAATTCTTGATTTATTGTACTCTGTGTGATATAATAAAAGAAAAAGGGCGTGTTTTAAATGGCAGATGAAAGACGTATAATAAAGCTCAAGCTGGATATAATCTTTAAGCAGATGTTCGGAGATGCAAAGAACGAATCGGTGATAGCAAATTTTCTTTCAGGTATTCTTGAAATACCAAGAGGTTCAATAAAGAAAATAATTATGGAAAATGTGGAGCTTGTACCCGATTATCATTTTGGGAAATTCTGCAGACTCGACCTTAAAATGCAGGTGGATGATAAAATTGTAAATATTGAAATGCAGCTTAACAATCATAATAATTTCCGTGAACGAACACTGTATTACTGGTCAAGGGTATACAGTGACGAATTGAAGGAATCGGATGATTACGGAAAACTGCGTGATACAATATGTATCAATATTGTAAATTTCAATCTTTTTGACTGTGAAAGTTTTCATTCACATTTTAAGGTTATGGAAAAAGAACGTCATGAAGTATTGACTGACACTTTTGCAATACATTTCTTTGAATTGAAAAAGCTTGGGAAAAATCCTGATAAAAATAATATGATGAAGCTGTGGCTTCAGCTTGTAAATGCTGAAACGGAGGAGGAACTTGAAATGCTTGAAAATACCGGTGTTAAGGAAATCAGGGAAGCAATAGTAATTTTAAGGGAACTCAATGCTGATGAAAAAATGCGTCAGCTTGCTTTTACCCGTGAAAAGGCTATCCGTGATGAAGCGAATGCGATTAATTCCGCAAGAGCAGAGGGTATAGCAGAAGGCAGAGCAGAAGGCATAGCAAGTGTAGTAGAAAAACTGAAGGCACGCGGTATGTCAGACGAAGAGATTAATGAGATACTGTCAGATGGATAACATACAAAAATATAACGAATATCTTCCTGGTCTTACAGAGGATATGCCTTTGGAACTTTTAAAGCTTGCAGGTCTTATTGAGGAACAGTGCATAGAATTCATTACAGATGAAAGAAATTTTAAAATCATATATCTTGCCAACGACTGTATTGAAAGTTTTCTTGAATTTACAGATTCTGAAATAAAGGGTGAATGTATTACCGTTTACGATGGTTATACAGACGCTTCGGTTGAAAAATACGGTGACAGATTTCTGCTTGTCTTTCATCAGGGTGATGAAAATGTTTTCACAGTGACTTTTACAGATGTAAGAATTTCGGCATATCCCTACAACTATGGAAATACAGGACATTTCTGGACTCAAGGATACTATGATTTAAGGCTTATTGACTACTGGCTTGGGATAATAAATGACAAGTACAGATGTCTTCCGGACTACTGCACTGAGCAGGAAACTGAACTTGCGGAGCTTGCGGGATTCAAGTCTTTAAGATACTTTAACAGCGTACCCGAAAAGTATATGAGCGACAGTGACTATGTTGAGTTTACAACAGAAAGGTCGGCTGAAATTTTTATGAGGCTTACTCTTGAAGCAGGGGACGAAGCCTTGTATAAATACATAAAAAAGCGTGGTATAAACAGCCGTACTGAAAAGGTAATTGCAAAGCTGCTGACAAAACCAATGCACAGTGAAATTGTAAATCTGATAATTGGAAAAATAAAGACAGCGGCTTCTGTATATCCCGACAGGGATTATGGAGATAAAACAGGGGAGTATAACCGTATTTACCAGACTGCCCTTTCAGAAGCCGAAAAATATAAAAACAGTAAATCTGTTGTGAGTGTGTATAAGGAAGAACCTTTTGCACATATGAGTGACAGTATGGAATTTAAGGCGCGTATTCTTGTGACAGAAAATAAAGGTATTAAAAGAAAATACAGGGTGATTGCTTCTGTTGACAGCAACAGCGAGTTGCTTGATTGAAAACCGGCTGTATGTTATAATAACAGTGAGGTGATAAACAATGGAAACTAAAGAAATTATATTTGAACTCAGAACGAAAAACGGATTATCACAGGATGATCTTGCAGAGAAGATTTTTGTAACACGTCAGGCAGTATCACGCTGGGAAAACGGTGAAACTGTCCCGAACACAGAAACACTCAAACTTCTCTCAAAGCTGTTCGATGTTTCAATCAATACGCTCCTCGGCTCGCCAAGACAGCTTATCTGTCAGTGCTGCGGAATGCCTCTTGAGGATGCTGTTACAAGCCGTGAAAAAGACGGCGTATTCAATGAGCATTACTGTAAATGGTGTTATGCGGACGGGGAATACATGTACAGTGATATGGACGATCTGATTGACGTATGCGTGAAGAATATGGTCAATGAGGAACATTCTGAAGAAGAGGTACGTTCATATCTTAAGGAAGTACTTCCGAAACTCGATTATTGGAAACAATATGAACAACTTGGCGGCAACAAAGCTTTTGAGGAATTCAAAAAAACTCTTGTTTCGGAAATCAATGCTCTGAATATTGAGGGTATGCCGAAGCTTGAAAAGCTTAACGCACTTGTGGGCAGTTACATTAATCTTGAATACAGACTACCAAACGGCAGAACTGTAAAGTATCTGGACGATAATGATACATATCTCGGCAATCAGCTTGAATGTGAATTTGGCGGAAACAGATGCTTTGGTATCGCTGCCAATATGGACTTTATTCTTATCTGTACTTATGAAGCAAATGGTGAAAATCCTGAAATTATTCTCTATAAAAAGAGGTAAAATCAATATAACATTGAGCGAGGCATAATAGATGGAAATAAAAAATTATATTCTGGTGGTAACTGATATTGACAAGTCAGTAGCGTTTTATAGAAAAGTACTGGGTCTTCATGTAATTATGGATTTTGGTGCAAATAAGACTTTGACAGGTGGTTTGGTACTACAGACACTTGAAACCTGGGAGGAGTTTATTGGTACAAGCAGTATCTTATTTGGCAGCAATAATTCAGAAGTTTATTTTGAAGAAGATAATTTTGAAAAGTTTGCTGAGCACCTTAAAAAGTGTGAGGTGGAATATGTCCATCCTATCAAGGAACATTCATGGGGACAGCGGGTAGTTAGAATTTATGACCCTGATAAACATATTATTGAAATTGGCGAAAACATAAAAGTAGTTTGTAAACGCTTCTTGGATAGTGGTATGACATCGGAACAAGTGGCAGAAAGAATGGATGTTCCAATGAAATTCGTAAATGCTTGTATGCGATAATTATAATTTGTCAAACAGTTCAATATGTATAGCCGTATTCGGAAAATCTTCGGGTACAGCTTTATAAAAGCAGTGACTTTTTATGCGTAGCTAACATATAGCTAACAAAAAGCCCCTCAACCCACGCAGATACGCATTTAGGAATTATCAAAGAATAATTTCTTACAAGTCATATATCTGTTTAAATTCCGAAACTGAGTCGTTTCGGGATTTTTTTATGCCGGTTACCTGTGGGAGAGGGCGGTAGCTAACAGGTAGCTAACAAATTTCGCCTTGAAAAACAGATAAGACCGATTGCAAAAGCAATCGGTCTCGTAATATATTTCTTTATTTGCATTATTTTATGTTTACATAGATTTTGAGATTGGCTCTACAACATTTCTACTATCTATTTAGTTTATTCATTTGAAAATCTGCAATAATTTTTCTTTCGCACTTCCACAGCAACTTAAATAATCATGATGATTGTTGCATATCAAGTAAGAACATGTGTAGTTTGTTACATAAAAATCATCAAGTAAATATGTTTCTGATATAACATTTATCATATCATCAGGAGTTTGAAACTCAAAAGCTGTTTGTTCATCAAAAATGATGAGTATACATTGTTTTTCTTCAACAAGTTTGCCTATGGACAACCATGCGTCAGCATCACAAACATCACTTGTCATTTCGTTTTTAAAACGTTCCCATAAAAACACGCCCATTAAATCGGGGTCAATATATTTGTCATAAATTGAAGTTTTGAGAAAGTCATATTGTTCTTTTTCGAGCAGTCTTATAGGTACATCTAAACGTTCGGATATGTCTTCTATTTCATTACTTGTGTACTTCATATATAAAATCACCTTATTGAATCATTTTAATCATACAGGATTTTTTATTAAAAGCTACCCCATACTTGATAATCTTCTGATAACAGTCTTTTTTTAACGGCATATCATACTGCTTATCCTCAATCTGCTGTAAGGCTTCGTCACATTTCTGTTCCAGCTGTGAAAACTCATCAGCAACCTTGATTTCAATAATAACAGCAAGTTTATGACGTCTTTGTTCAAGCAAAGTTATATCCGTTCTGCCGATGCCGTTCTCACGATTGGACTCGGTACGATAGCCCTTGAATCCTGACAAAAGACCAGATACAAAACCATGATAGT
>JAFQBO010000059.1 GCA_017416665.1 Oscillospiraceae bacterium | reverse complement strand
TAAATGTCCGTGACTGTGCAACAATAGCTAAAAATATTGCTATTGAACTTGTAGACAAAATTGGCGGAGATGCTATTGAACGTAATACAGATCCGAATCGTTCTTTAACACTTGGTGAAATTGGTAATGTATTACCTGGCGAAACAATTACAGTGCCAGTAAATATAACATGCAATATGAATTTTGAATCTGCGGCATTTATTGTAGAATGGAAAAATGCTGATATTATTTCAGCAAAAGCAATGGGTGCAAATGGCGCTTCATGTGCATCGAGCAACGGTGACGGATATTGTACAGTTGTAGTTTATGGATCAGCGGCTATTGCAGACGGTACAGTTGCAACTATTGATTTTACAATTCCTGAGGATATGAAGTTTGGTAGTTATCCGATTTATATTTCACAGATTGATACATTCGGTGAATTTTGTAGTGAGGATTGGGCTGATACAGTTTCTGTTGCAGGTACTACAATAAATGTTATGCCTGAAGTTCCTGAAACTATTGAAGCAATGGAAGGCGATCTTGTTAAGCTTGCAGATGATTTATATGAATATTTCACTATTACTTCAGCAGACAAGTCGATTGCAAAGGTTGTTAAAAATTATATTTACGGTATTTCAGTAGGTGTAACTGAAATTATATTTACAGATGAAGACGGAAATACATACACTTCAAAGGTAATTGTTAATCCTTCTGACAGCTATTCAATAGAAGTCGGCGAGCAAAAGCTTATCTATATTCCTGAAAATACAGCAACTCTCAGATGGATTTCTGAAGATAATTCAGTTGCAACCGTTTCAGACGGCGTTGTAAGCGGTGTTTCAGCAGGTACAACTGAAATTTACGCTATCGGCGATTCAAATAAGATCGTTTACTCGGGCACTATCACAGTAACAGGTGAATCTGTAACAACAGACATTCCTGCTGTTACAACAACAACAGAAACAAGCGTTTCAGTTTCGGAAACTATGGTGGTTGTGGAAACTACAAAAGCACCGACAGCAGATTATGTTGACGAAGATATGCCGACATATGCACTCTATCTTGCACACCTTGAAGCAAAACCGGGCGACATTGTAGAAATGCCTGTAAACGTTAAGTGCAATAATAATTTAAATTCATTTGAAGCTATAATTAATTGGGATGATACGGATCTTGTTTCGGGTAAAGCGATTGGTGCGAATGGTAATTCAACTGCTTCAAACATTGGTGATGGTTTTTGTACAGTAGTGGCTTACAACTCAGCATGCCCTATCAGTGATGGTGTACAAGCATATTTTGAATTTACAATTCCGGAGGATGCAGAAATCGGAACAGTATATGAGCTTTCTTTCTCAACTGCGTATGTTTATGATAATGATAACGCTGTTTCTACTTCTGAAATTCCGGCATACGGCGGTTCTATCACTGTAGTGGGTGATACTACTCCGACAGAAACTCTGATTGAACTTACAGAAGGTGAATCAATTCTTTTAACAGGTGAAGGAATTGAAAATTACAAGATTATTTCAGACAACACATCAATTGCAACTGTAAAGAACAATATCTTAACAGGTGTTGCAGGCGGTAATACAAAATTATATTTTATTGATGCTGATAATAATTACACTGAAATGACTGTAAGAGTTACACCTAAGCAAGACATTGAAATTAATGTGGGCGAGGAAAAAACACTGTTTGTTATGGGCGAATCAGATAATATCAAGCTTGTTTCAAACAATACTCTCGTAGCAACAGTTGAAGACGGCGTTATAAAGGGCGTTTCAGCAGGTGCTACATCAGTTCTCGCTATTGATGAAACAACAGGAAAGATTTTCTATACAGGAAACATTGTTGTAAACGGTGAAGCAGTGACAACTACTGCTCCGACTGAAACAACTTCTGTTACAGAATCTTCAGTAACAACTACAGAAACAACAGTTTCAACAAGTGAAAGCGGTACAGAAACATCAGTTTCAACAAGTGAAAGTGGTGCAGAAACATCAGTTTCAGAATCTACAACAACAACAGGTTCTACAGTAGCGGTTCCTGGTGATGCGAACGGCGATAATGAACTGACAGTACGTGACTGTGCTGCAATTGCAAGAGCACTCGCAACTGGAAAGGTAGCAGATCTTCCGCTGTCAGCAGATTTCAACGGCGACGGTGAAATTACTGTAAGAGATGCGGCAGCAATTGCAAGGGTACTTGCAGAGGCGGCAAAATCTTAATACAGTTTACACATTAAAATGTGAAATTGAAGGGTAATCATTACGATTACCCTTTAATTTTGTCAAAAAAGTTCATTTTATGATAACGGGCGAGCAATGCTCGCCCCTGCAAATGGCTTAAATCCGTTTGTTTGCATGTAGTACCTTGTAACACTTAAAACTTTGCTTTGTGAAATGATATTTGTAGGGGACGGCTCTAACCGAGCCCGTCCCCTCTGTCACTTCGTGACATCTCCCCACACTGTGGGGAGTCACCCACGACGTCCCGTTAAATAAATGTAATTTTCGGCGGTGCGTCTAGGCGACCGAAGGAAGT
>JAFQBO010000009.1 GCA_017416665.1 Oscillospiraceae bacterium | reverse complement strand
TGTTCATTTCACATTGTGAAAACACAATTTTACAGGGTGAGCTTTTAACCAGCGGACTTATTGAAAGAGTATTTACAACAGACAGTATTTTTACGGAAAAAAATGAAAAAATCGAGGTGCTTGATTATGAATAAAACAAATCCTATGCTTCTGATAGACTTTTACAAGGCTGTACACGCAGAAATGCTTCCGAAAAATATTACAAAATCAGTTTCGTATTTTACACCACGTCTGAGCCGTGTAAAAATGTGGGATAAGGTTGTAATGTTCGGATTGCAGGGATTTATCAAAACATATCTTATCGACTATTTTAATGAAAACTTTTTTGATGTTCCCTTTGAACAGTCAATAGGAGAATACCGACGTATAATGGACGCCGCACTTGGCAGAAATGCATATAAAATCGAAAAAATTGAAAAGCTTCACAGACTTGGCTATCTTCCGATTGAAATTATTTCACTGCCCGAAGGTGCAAGAGTTCCGATGAAAGTTCCGATGTTCGGAATTACAAATACTCATCCGGATTTTGCCTGGCTTCCTCAGGCTCTTGAAAGTCTGATTTCGGCGGAAAGCTGGCACCCGATGCTTGCGGCAACGGTAGGTTATACTTACAGAGAACTGGTAAACAGATATTATGACCTTACCTGTGATAATTCCGTGTCAAGGGCAAAGGCACTGGGTGCGTTTGATTTTCGTGGTGAGGAGTGTACCGACTCAGCAATAAAGGCAGGAGCAGGCTGGTGTCTTTCATTTCTTAATACAGCTACAGTTCCGACAATTCCGTATCTTGAAAAAAATTACAACTGCGACTGCACAAAAGAACCTGTTGCCTTTGGAAGCCCAAGTACTGAGCATTCTGTAATGTGTTCAAACTATGCCGTTGACGGTGATGAGATAACGCTTCTCAGACGACTTTTAACCGAAATATATCCCGATACTTCATTTTCAGTAGTACTTGATTCCTATGACTACTGGAATGTAATTGAAAATATCCTGCCACAGCTGAAAAATGAAATACTTGCACATAACGGCTGTATGCTGATGCGTGGAGACTCAGGAGACTGTGTTGAGGTTGTGACACAGACAGTTTTCAGGCTATGGGATATTTTCGGTGGCACGGTAAACAGTAAGGGCTATAAGGTACTTGACCCGCATGTAAAAGCGATTTACGGCGACTCGATAACAATTCAGAGATGTGAGGAAATATACAGAATACTTGAAGAGAACGGCTTTGCGTGTTCCAATGTGGCACTTGGTGTCGGTTCGTTTTCATTTCAATGTGTTGAGGAGGACGGCATACTCAAGCCGTTTACAAGAGATACTTTCAGTTCATGTATAAAAGCAACCTACTGTGAGATCGCAGGAAAACCGTATCCGATATTCAAAGACCCGAAGGACGGCGGTTTCAAGAAATCACATAAAGGCTGTTGTGTTGTCACGATGGACGAAAACGGTAAATATTCGTATAATGATGGCTATACATGGGAGCAGGCAGTAAACAGTGCCGAAAATCAGCTTGTAACTGTTTTTAAGGATGGTAAAATGATTAAGGAGCAGTCTCTTGCACAAATCAGAAATCTGCTCCACAACGGAAAATTTCAGGAGATGAATTAAAATGTTTGATGCTGAAAAAGTAAAAAATGACTGTATTGCCTGGATAAGAAAATTTTTTGAGGAAAACGGAAGTGGCTGTAATGCAGTAATCGGAATTTCTGGTGGTAAGGACAGCAGTATTGTGGCAGCTTTGTGTGCTGAAGCTCTTGGCAGGGAACGTGTTATCGGTGTGCTTATGCCCTGCGGTGAGCAGAATGATATTGATATGTCCTACAGGCTTGTAAATCATCTTGGGATAAAGTATTATGTTATCGACATTAAAAATGCCATAGAGGGACTTAAATCAGCTTTTCCGACAGAGCTTGAACTGAGCAATCAGAGCCTTGTAAATCTTCCGCCGAGAATAAGAATGTCCACTTTGTATGCTGTTTCGCAAAGCTGTAACGGCAGAGTCGCAAATACCTGTAATCTTTCGGAGGACTGGGTGGGTTACTCCACACGTTACGGCGATTCTGTGGGTGATTTCTCGCCGCTGTCAAATCTCACTGTTACAGAAGTTAAAGAAATAGGGCGTTTGCTCAGACTCCCGAACGAATTGGTTGATAAAGTACCGTCAGATGGTCTATGTGGTAAAACAGATGAGGATAATCTCGGTTTTACTTACGCAGAACTTGACCATTATATCCGTACAGGCAAAATTGAAGACAGTGAAAAGAAAAAACGTATTGATAGTCTTCACAGAAAAAATCTTTTTAAATTGCAGCTTATGCCTTGTTTTATGCCTGATTTGAAAGATTGATATAAATAGCAAAAAGAGCTATCCGATTTTAAATCGGATAGCTCAGCTTGTCGAAAAAGTCCTTATAGAAAATATATTCAAAACTAAAAGTTTCGGTCACGCCTTTTCAACGG
>JAFQBO010000058.1 GCA_017416665.1 Oscillospiraceae bacterium | reverse complement strand
TGAGGTGAATTATGGATAAGAAATCACTCTTTGATATATTCGGGAACCATTCTTCCGTACATGACAAAGAAAAAACAAAAACTCTTACATGGACAGAGTTCCTTGAAAAAACAGGTAGTGACATTGACAAAAGACTTATCGCACATGCAAAAAAAGAAGGACTTATTTATATCGGGGGAAAATGTATACTTACCGTTACTGAATCGGAAAATGATAAATTTATTATGAATGTTGATGTGACACTCTATTATAAGGATCAGTTTAAGGCTGAAAACAACTTTCAGATTTATCCTTTGCATACTGAAAGAAAATTTGAAGATTTTGCACTGGATGATGAAGAAACAAAAAATCAGCTTGAACAAATAAAAAATGAACAGTTTAAATTTAATGTGGAAGCACCGCAAATCAAAAATGAAAAGGAGTAATTTAAAATGGGTTTATTCTCAAGAATCGGACAGAAATTAGACAGTTTTTTTGAAAAGATAGTAGTATTTACCAAAAAGCTGATAAATGTTATGGCAACAGCTTTAAAAAATGTTGCTATACTGATGGGAAAGTTTTTTACTATACTCACTCAGTGGATAGACAAGGCAATGAATTATGTCGAAGCAACATTTAATGTTATTGTAAGCGGCGTACAGACATTTCTCAAAAAAGTTGGCAATGAATATCAGGAAATTTCCTACAACTACACCAAACAAAATGATGGCTCGTACATGAAAAATACTGTTGTAAGGCAGACATTTGTATCAGAAGATGAAATTCCTGCCGATATCAAGGCTCTTGCAGCAAAAATGAACGATGGAAACATGGTGGATATGTCAAAAACAACAGCTCAGAAACAGGAATATGCCTGCAATGAACTTCAGATTGCATAAAGGAGAATTTGAATGATATTACTTGAAGCATTATTTTTAATACTATGTATATATGGTGCCTATCGTCTTCTGAAATTTATAAAAGAAAAAGTAACATCATTAATTAAAATTATACTTACAATTGTCGCTGTAATAATCGTGGGATTCATTGCATTATACATTATAACTACGGATTTATTCCAAATATTATTTGTATGTTGTTTAATTTTAACTGTTTTATATTTTATTTACATCAAAGCACTTTTCAAATCAAGAGTAAAAAAATACACTCTCCAATATGTAAATAATATTGATAATGGAATTGATAAAGAGAATGATATAACCGAAGATTGCTTTTTTACACAGGATAAGGTCAAAAAATTCCTCAGTCAGAAAAAGACTGTCGATGGTGAAAACTCTCATGTATATCTGCAAAAAATATTAAGAGAAACTGCCTTGTCTGGGCTTGCAAATAAATTTCGTTCCAAGTTAATTTCAAAAGACAATGTTGTAACAGACAGAATATTCTTCTATTATGAATTTTTCTTTTACAAAAAATACCTTGACGAACAGAATATAGATTTCATAAATTATCTTGACAGCCTCGGCATTATTAACAGCAAATTTGTTTACATTGATGACGTTGCATTCTTCAGCAATGATATATTCGGTCAGATTACAGATGATTTTATACCTTTTTTA
>JAFQBO010000057.1 GCA_017416665.1 Oscillospiraceae bacterium | reverse complement strand
TTAATCGGCGGTGCGTCGAAGGCGCCGCACCCTACAAATTACAGACACAGACAACAAAATGTTTATGCGATAAATAATAATTTATCTATGATAACCCATCGTGCATTAAATTATAATAACGCATAATATATGCCCGAAAATGTCCCGCCGGGGACACCCGGCAAGTTTTTTGGTTCTTTTTTTCAAAAAAGAACAGAAAAATAAATTAAAGGAGATTTTAAAATGAAATTACTGCATCTTGGTGATTTACACATAGGAAAAATAATATACAAATTTTCTATGATACCAGATCAGAGGCATGTTCTTGAACAGGTTAAAAACATTGCTGTCGAAAACAACGTAGATGTTGTAATGATTTCAGGTGATGTTTACGATAAAAACACACCGTCTGTTGAGGCGGTAAAGCTTTTTGATGAATTTCTTACAGATCTGGTAAAGCTTAATCTTAAAGTGCTGATTATAAGCGGTAACCATGACAGTGCCGAACGTCTTTCGTTTGCAAGCAGTCTTATTGAGGCAAGTGATGTGTATATATCAAAACAGCTGACGGGTGACGTGAAAAAAGTTACCTTTGATGATGAGCACGGAAATGTTAATTTCTATCTTTTGCCGTTCATACGTCCGATTGATGTGCGAAGTATTTATCCTGATGAAAAAATTACAGACTACAATCAGGCGGTTGCAAAGGTAGTTTCTGAAATGAATATCGACAAGTCACAGCGTAATGTTATCCTTTCGCATCAGTTTATCACCAACGCAAAGGTGAGCGATTCGGAACTGCTTTCCGTCGGCGGACTTGATAATGTTGAGGCAGACATATACAAAGACTTCGATTATGCTGCTCTCGGTCATATCCACAGCCCACAGAAAATGGCTGAAAATATCAGATATTCGGGTTCAATTCTCAAGTACTCCTTTTCCGAAAGCAGATATGATAAAAGCGTTCCGATAATAGATATAAAAGAAAAGGGAAGTGTTGATGTTTCACTCGTTCCGCTTGTGCCGTTACATGATATGATTGAAATTGAAGGCGAGTACAACGATATTATGTCACCCGATTTTTATAAGAATATTGACACGGAAAGTTATGTCCGTGTTATTCTCACGAATGATACTGCCGAACCTGATGCAATGAACAAGCTCAGAATTATCTATAAAAACATAATGCATGTTGACTATAATAATATCACTAAAAATCATGTTACAGTATTAAAGGAGATTGATGAGTCGGTACAGAAAAGTCCTGTTGAGTTTGTCAAGAATTTCTATGAGGAAATGTACGGTAAATCCATGTGTGAACAGCAGGAAAAATATCTTGCGGACACCATTGAAGAAATCTGGAGGTAATTTATGAGACCGTTAAAACTTACTATATCTGCCTTTGGTTCATATCTTGACGAAACAGTGATTGATTTTGAAAAGCTCGGCGAAAAAGGAATATACCTGATTACAGGTGATACAGGTGCTGGAAAAACAACCATTTTTGATGCTGTAACATATGCCCTTTATGGTACGGGAAGCGGTGATTTTCGTAACAATGCAAAAAATTTCAGAAGTATGTACGCAACATCGTATCATGAAACCTTTGTTGAACTTGAATTCCTCTACAGAGATGAAGTGTATGTTATCCGCAGAAATCCTGAATACGAACGAGCTGCAAAAAGAGGAGAGGGAACAGCAACAGAGTCAGCGTCAGAGCTTTTGATTACTCCTGATGGCAGAAATATTACCGGAAAAGTAAATGTCAATGAAGAAATCAAAAAAATTGTAGGCGTTGATGAAAGACAGTTCCGTCAGATTGTTATGCTTCCTCAGGGCAGCTTTATGAAGTTTCTGATGGCTGATACAAGTGAAAAACGTAAAATTTTTGCGGAGATTTTTAAAACTCATTTATATGAACAGTTGCAGGAAAAAGTTAAGGAAACCGCTAAAATTACAGCTGATGAAATTGATGATGACAAAAAGATCATTTCACGTTCCATTAAGGAAATAATCTGTCCTGAAACAAGTCAGGCGTATGAGTTTATTGCAGGACTGGCTGAACTGCAAAACGAGAATGATGCGTTCTCAGCAGATATTATTTCTGAAAAAATCGACCTTATTAACAGTGAACAGACGGAAATGCAAACGGAATGTGAAAAGCTGAGAAATGCTATTGATCGTGAACTTGAAGAAATAAATAAAAATCTCGGAATTCAGAAAGTAAATCATGAGCTTAAAGTAATTATCGAAAAAAACAAAGAAATTATTTCTGCTAAAACTTCTGTTCTTGAACAACTCAGAGTGAAGCTTGAACAGGCACAGAAAAATGCTCAGCAGGTTAAACAGCTTGAAATCAGAACGGCTGAAATTGAAAAGCAGTACCCTGAATATGCCGAAAAAGACAAGCTTACAAAGGAACATAAGAAGGTTGAAAAAGAGTATACCTCACTCGAAAAAAAGCGTGATAAGCTTATATCTGAAACGGAAAATGAAACGTTACTTCTTGAAAAGTACAAAAATGAAATAAAAAATCTTGAAGTTTCTGAAACGGCTGAAATAGATCTTAACAAACAGCTCGACAGCCTTGAAAGACAGCTTGAAAAAATCGACGGAAT
The DNA here is from genome assembly GCA_017416665.1 of Oscillospiraceae bacterium. GTDB lineage: Bacteria > Bacillota > Clostridia > Oscillospirales > Ruminococcaceae > Porcipelethomonas. The sequence continues at coordinate 5,410 of JAFQBO010000057.1, read as the reverse complement.
TTCTGATATGACAGCAGATTATGATGATGCTGAGGCAAATCATAAAACGGCTCAGAAAAAGTTTACCAAAACACTTGCTGACTATGAAAAAGAAAGAGACGAGTATCAGAAAAAGGAATCGCTGTATGACAGTGCAATAGCAGGAATACTCGCTGAAAAGCTTTCGGAAAATCAGATGTGTCCTGTATGTGGTTCAAAGGAACATCCGTGTATTGCTGTAAAGCCCGCTGATACACCATCAGAACAGGAACTTGAAAAATGTAAAAAGCATCTTGATGTATCAAAGGAAAAGAAAGACAAAAGCCGTGATGAGGTAAACAGTCTCAATGAAAAACTGAATATTTTACAGGAAAATATCAGAAAAGCATCAGAGACGTTATGGAATCAGGCAAGCGACACTGTTGAAGAAATTGCTGAAAAATCCGTATCCGAAAAAAAGTTGACAGAAGAACGTGTTTCCGATGTGAAAAAACAGCTTGATGATATAAAAAAGCGTAAGACACGAATTAAGGAAATTGAAAGTCTTACAAAAATTTCAGAGGCAAAAATAAAGAGCAGTAATGAGGCAGTTGAGAAGATTAACGCAGAAACATCACAGCTTAAAGAAAAGCTCGTTATCCTTAAAACACGCATTGACGGTATTGTTCTTGAATTTGAGAACATGGAATCGGCAAAAGCAGAGTGTGTGAAGCTCAGCAAACAGATAGATAATCTTAACCGTACTCTTGCTGAGGTACAGACTGAACATGATGCGTGCATCACAGACATCAATACGGCAAAATCAGCTCTTGAAACAGCTGAAAGTCAGCTCGAAACAACGGATATTCCTGAAACAGAGGAACTCAATCTTATGCGTGACGAAAAAAGCAAAAAGCGTAATGAGATAATTGAACAGATAACCAGTATCAGGCATATTACAGAAACAAATATAAGCAAGAAAAAGAGCATCAGTGAGTATGCGAAAAAGCTTGAGAAAAATTATGAAAAATACAGATGGCAGAAAGAGCTGTCAGACCTCGTAAACGGTAATATAAAAAAGCAGAATGCTATGCAGATGACCCTTGAGGTAAGAGTTCAGATGATATATTTTGCGAGAATTATCAATAAGGCAAATATTCGTCTGCTGAAAATGACTAACGGACAATATGAACTTGTGAGGGCAGAAGAATCAAGTGACAAGCGAAGAAAATTCGGGCTTGATCTCAACATATACGACCACTACACCCAGTCTGAACGTGAGGTAAAAACCCTTTCAGGTGGTGAAAGCTTTATTACTTCACTTGCACTTGCTTTCGGTATGGCAGACGAAATTCAGCAGTCGGCAGGCGGTATAAAAATTGATACAATGTTTATTGACGAAGGCTTCGGATCTCTTGATGACGAGGCACTCGGTCAGGCGGTCAATATGCTGGCATCACTTGTAGAGGGTAACAGACTTATCGGTATCATTTCACATGTGTCTGAACTTAAAAATCAGATTGATAAAAAGATTATCGTTACAAAAAATAATTATTCCGGCAGTAAAGTTAAAATTGAGTATTGAAAAAAGTAAAAAAGTGTGATATAATAATAGTGGTAAAGTATTTCAGAACGTATTTTTGAAATAATCCATCATATGCAGTACAATCTTCAGAAAGGTAAAATGACAGCAAAGGAGGTTTTCGGCATGAAAACAAGTTCAAAAAACAAAGCAAATTATATCACAATTATGGGAATACTTGCGATAGTACTTATTATTTTTTCTGCGACTCCGATAGGTTCTATTCCAATAGGTCCACTATGCATCACACTGAATGTAATTCCTGTAGCAATAGCAGGTGTTATCCTCGGACGACTAGGCGGTTCGATAATGGGCGGTGTTTTCGGCTTGCTCAGTTTTTTACAGTGTTTTGGAATAGGTGTTCCGAGTTCGTTCGGAGCAATTCTGCTTGAGAATAATGTATTTTTTGCATTTATCGTCTGTGTGGTTTCAAGAGTTCTTGCAGGCTTTCTTACAGGCTGTGTAAAAAATCTTTTAAGAAAAAAGGTTAATCCTTATGTAGTTTCATTGATTACAGGGTTTTCAGCAGCATTTTTAAATACACTCTTTTTTATGACATCTCTCGTATTGCTGTTTGGTCAGACCGATTATTTACAGCATATGATGGGCGAACAGAATGTATTTATTTTCATATGTAATTTCGTGGGAATCAATGCTGTTGTGGAAATGTTTACCGCAACCGCTGTTACTGGTATAATCTGTACGGCACTCTATAAATCAAAGCTTATTGATGTAAATAATGCATCCAATCAGCTTGCATAAACAACAAAAGGCAGAATGAAAGTTCTGTCTTTTTTGTTTAAAACTAAATTTTTATTTGCCCGAGGGAAACCCGATAAACCATCGTGCATTAAATTATAATAATATTTGTAGTCAGATATGTCCGGTCGGGACACCGACCCGACAAAAATAATTTTGCATAAATATTGAAAAAAGAAATTTTTTTTGGTATAATATAATTTAGAACTGTTTATAGGAGACATCAGGCAATGAAAAATCTTAATATTGTACTTGTCCAGCCGCAGATACCTCAGAACACCGGCAACATATCAAGAACCTGTGCCGTTACGGGTGCAAGACTGCATCTGATAAAGCCATTCGGCTTTGAGATAACGGACAAACAGCTTAAAAGGGCAGGGCTTGATTACTGGGACAAGCTTGACATTTCGTACTATGAAAACATTGAAGAGTTTTTCAGTAAAAACAAAGGAGAGTACTTTTTCTTCACGACAAAAGGCAGAAACGTCTACAGTGATATGGAATATCCCGACAATGCGTACCTGTTTTTCGGGCGTGAGGACAAGGGTCTTGACGAACAGCTGCTTTACAGCAATCCTCAGCGTTGTGTGCGTGTTCCGATGAGAAACGAGCTCCGAAGTCTCAATCTTTCAAACACCGTTGCAATTGCGACGTATGAAGTGCTCAGACAATGGGATTTTCCCGACCTCTCAAGAGAAGGTCAGCTGACAGAATATAAATGGTAGAAGGAAGGTCAAATATGCAGAAAATAAAAATTTTAACTGACTCAACATGCGATATTTCTTTTGAAGATGAAAAGAAAAACGGAATAAAAATAATGAATTTCCCGATTACTGTTGACGGTAATGACTACAGGGAAAGAGTCGATATTACAAATGAAAAATTTTATAATATGGTAGACAGTGCACAGGAGATGCCGAAAACATCCCAGCTTACTACTTTTGAAATCCTTGAAAACTACAAGGAACTCTATAACGAGGGCTGGACAGACGTTATTCACATCTGTATCTGTTCAACAGGCTCACAGACATATAACAACGCTATGGCGGCGGCGGCACAGTTCAAGGAAGAAACCGCAAATTCGGGTAAACCGAAAATGAGAATATACGTTGTCGATTCAAAGGGCTACTCGGGTATGTACGGATATGCCGTTATACAGGCGGCTCAGATGGCGAAAAAAGGCGGAAATCCTGAAGATATTGTCGATTATCTCAATGACTGGGCATCAAGGGTTGAGGCTCATATCGTTCCTCTTACACTCAAATATGTCAAGAAATCAGGCAGAATTACTGCGGCGGCGGCTTTTGCAGGTGAACTCCTCGGATTCCGTCCGATTATAAAGCTTGCAGGCGGTGGTACAGCCGTACTTGAAAAAATCAGAGGCGAAAAAAATATTATTTCAAAACTGCTTGCTGACGTTGAAAAATATATGGAACCGGGCACACCATATCTCATCGTTAAGGGACGCAATAAGGAACTCCCTGAAACAATGGCGTTTGAAATGGAAAAGAAGTTCGGCTATCCGCCTGAATATATGAACAACATCGGCGTTGCTGTTACATGTAATACAGGTCCGGATCTGGTCGGTGTTATATTCAGAAGTAAGGAAAAGTAATTTTTTTCCGAAAATTTAAAAAAACTATTGCAAAATCATTCAAAATAGTGTAAAATATAAATTGTTAAAGTGATAACGCTTTTGGCGTTGTTGCAGATTAAATGACAATTTTTTAATTAGAGTGTGTTCACATAAAATGAACATGCAGATTTTTAAGCAGAATTTCGTCAAATTCAAGGCGAAAATTTGCAGGAATACTGACGTATTGCAAGGATTTTCAACGCAGAAGTTGATGAAATTTGCAAAAATATGCGTGTTTGATTTTAATGTGAACACACTCTAAAACATAACATGAAAGGAAGCTTTTAAAATGGCAGGCTTAAACAAGGTTTCAGTTGAAGACATTAATGTAAAGGGTAAAAAGGTTCTCGTAAGAGTTGACTTTAACGTTCCACTTAAGGACGGCGTTATCACAAACGATAACAGAATTCAGGCAGCTCTCCCAACAATCAAGAAGCTCATCGCTGATGGCGGTAAAGTAGTACTTTGCTCACATCTCGGTAAGCCAAAGAACGGTCCGGAAGATAAGTTCTCACTCGCTCCGGCTGCTGCTCGTCTTGCAGAACTCGTTGACACAAAGGTTGTATTCGCTAAGGACGACACTGTAACAGGCGACAACGCTAAGAAGGCAGTTGCTGAAATGAACGAAGGTGAAATCGTAGTTCTCGAAAACACACGTTTCAGAGGTGCTGAAGAAACTAAGAACGGCGAAGATTTCGCTAAGGAACTCTCAGAACTCGTTGACAACGAAGTATTCGTAATGGACGCTTTCGGTTCAGCTCACAGAGCACACGCTTCAACAGCTGGCGTTACAAAGTTCGTTAAGGAAACAGCTGTAGGTTACCTCATGCAGAAGGAAATCCAGTACCTCGGTAACGCTGTAGAAGTACCTGTAAGACCATTCGTTGCTATCCTCGGTGGTGCTAAGGTTGCTGACAAGCTCAACGTAATTTCAAACCTCCTCGAAAAGTGTGACACACTCATCATCGGTGGTGGTATGGCATACACATTCATCAAGGCTAACGGCGGTTCAATCGGTACATCACTCGTTGACGACGAAAAGCTTGACTACTGTAAGGAAATGCTTGCAAAGGCTGAAAAGCTCGGCAAGAAGATTCTTCTCCCAATCGATACAGCTGTTACAGCATCATTCCCTGATCCAATCGACGCTGAAATCGAAATCGAAATCTTCAATTCAAACGAAATCCCTGCTGACAAGATGGGTCTTGACATCGGTCCTAAGACACAGGAACTCTTTGCAGATGCAGTTAAGTCAGCTAAGACAGTAGTTTGGAACGGTCCTATGGGCGTATTTGAAAACCCTGTACTTGCTAAGGGTACAATCGCTGTAGCTAAGGCTCTTGCTGAAACAGACGCTACAACAATCCTCGGCGGCGGTGACTCAGCTGCAGCTGTTATGCAGCTCGGTTTTGCTGACAAGATGAGCCACATCTCAACAGGCGGCGGTGCTTCACTTGAATACCTCGAAGGTAAGG
>JAFQBO010000056.1 GCA_017416665.1 Oscillospiraceae bacterium | reverse complement strand
GCCTCTTATCAAGGAAATTCTGACAGCTATGGGCGTCAGAGTTATAGAATGTGAAGGCTATGAGGCGGATGACGTACTGGGTACCCTTTCAAAAATGTGTTCAGACACTCAGAATGAATGTCATATTTTAACAGGTGACAGAGACAGCTTACAGCTTGTGAACGACTCTGTTACTGTTCATCTTGCAACAACAAAGGAAACTATAATTTATACTCCTGATAAGTTTATTGAAGATTACGGCTTTGAGCCGATTTACCTCATAGACTTAAAAGCACTTATGGGAGACAGCTCTGATAATATTCCCGGTGTTACAGGTGTCGGACAGAAAACCGCAACAACACTTATTACCAAGTGGAAAACAATTGAAAATCTGTACGAAAATCTTGAAAATGCAGGACTTACAAAGGGTGTATTTACAAAGCTTGACAATGGCAGAGAATCGGCTAAGGAAAGCAAGTGGCTTGCTACAATTGTACTTGACGCACCTATTGATACAACTTTGGACAACTGTATGTTTAAAGAACGAAATGACAGTCTTCTTGCTCAGCTCCTTACAGAGCTTGAAATGTTCAAAATGCTTTCAAAATTCGGTCTTGAACCTGCTGAAACATTACCATTGCAGGAAGAAGCAGAAGTAAAAACTGCCGAGATAAGCTGTAAAAGTGAAGAGCTTACCGAAAACATTTCAGAGAAACTTTTAACCGCTGATAAAATTTTCTATATGTTAAGTGATGATAAAATCAGCGTGTGTGATTTTGAAAGCGAGTATGAATGTACGGTTTATACAAGTTGTAATAAGAATATTATACTGAATGTATTGAAAAGTGATCTGCCGAAAATTACTTTTTCTGCAAAACCGCATTATCATGTTGCTTTAAAAAATGATACAGAACTTAAAAATCTCAGCTTTGACTGTGAAATAGCGGCGTATCTTCTTGATCCGGCATCAAGCGAATACAACATTGAAAAGCTTTGCTTCAGATATGATTCGCCGTATTTCAGACAGGCAGAAGAACATGCGGATATTGTATCACTGGTTAAACTTTATGATGTGCTGAAAAAGGAAATAAACCAGCAGGGACTTGATTATCTGATGTATGAAGTTGAACAGCCTCTTACGGAAGTTCTTGCCTCAATGGAACATACAGGTATACAGGTAAATGCAGACGGCGTAAAAGCATTTGGTGAACAGCTTAAAGATGAAATTGAAGGAATTCAGCAGCAGATCTATTTTATGTGCGGTACAGAATTCAACATTTCTTCTCCTAAACAGCTTGGTGATGTTCTTTATGATATGGGTATTCCTCTTAAAAAGAAAAACAAAAACGGTTTTTCAACTTCTGCTGAAATTCTGGAAGAACTTCGTGACAGTCACCCGATTATTGAACTTGTTCTGCGATACAGAAAGCTTACAAAACTCAGTTCGACCTATGTTGACGGATTACTTAAAACAGTATCCGACGATGGAAGAATTCACACTGTATTCAAGCAGACTGAAACGAGAACAGGCAGAATTTCTTCCACTGAACCTAATTTACAGAATATCCCTGTAAGAACCGAACTCGGCAGGGAAATGAGAAGATTTTTTACAGCGTCTGACGGAAAAACATTCCTTGATGCCGATTACAGTCAGATTGAACTGCGAATTGTGGCACATATCTGTGATGATCCTGTTATGATAAACGGCTTTGAAACAGGTGCTGATATTCATGCCTCTACAGCTTCACAGGTTTTCGGACTTCCTCAGGAATTGGTTACGGCTGATATGAGAAGTGCGGCAAAGGCTGTAAACTTTGGTATTATCTATGGAATCGGTGCTTTTTCTCTTTCAAAGGATATAGGTGTCAGCGTTTTTGAGGCGAAAAAATATATAAAGAACTATTTTAAGAATTTCCCGAATATCGAAAAGTTTATGGATGATACAGTCGAAAAGGCGAAAAATGAAGGCTTTGTTACAACAATGTTCGGCAGAAAAAGATATGTTCCTGAGCTTACCGCCTCAAACAAAAATATGCAGGCGGCAGGCAGACGAATCGCCATGAATACACCTATTCAGGGAAGTGCGGCGGACATTATAAAAATTGCAATGGTTAAGGTTTACAAGCGTCTTAAACAGGAAGTGCCTGAGGCAAGACTTATTTTACAGGTACACGATGAACTGATTGTGGAATGTGATTTTAAAGACGCAGATAAGGCAGCTGAAATACTGTCTGCTGAAATGCAGAGTGCGGCAGAACTTAAAGTTCCGCTGACAGCTGATGTAAACAGAGGTGAAAGCTGGTATGATGCAAAAGGCTGATATTTTAAAGGCAGATGTTTCGGATATACCCGAAATAGCATTGATAGAAGAAAAATATATACCAAACGGATGGTCGGAAAAGGCTTTTTCAGACTGGACAAACAATCAAAATACAGTTATATTCAAGGCAGTGCTTGACGGCGAAATCATTGGTTTTGCAAATGGTTCATGGGTACTTGATGAGGCAGAACTGCTTAATATTGCCGTTGTGGATCAGGCTAGACGAAAAGGTGTTGCGGCAATGCTTCTGGATGCACTTGAAAATTATTTCATGGAAAAAAACGCAGAGAAAATTTTTCTTGAAGTACGGGAAAAAAATCTCTCTGCCATAAACTTCTATGAAAAGCACGGCTTTGTAAAAAACGGACTAAGAAAAAATTATTACAGTAATCCCATTGATAACGGAGTACTGATGACGAAAATTATTAAAACAGGTGAATGATATGTATATACTTGGAATTGAAAGTTCATGCGATGAAACAGCGGCATCTGTTTCTGAAAACGGAACAAATATCCTGTCGAATGTAATATCGACACAGATTGAGGAACACAGAAAATATGG